>JACQAW010000134.1 GCA_016194725.1 Deltaproteobacteria bacterium | reverse complement strand
GTCAGGCCGAAGTCTTTGCGATTGAGCTTGGTCATGGCCGTGAAACCAATGGAGTGGTTGCCCCAAGGGTCAGTGCCTTCGCCGCCCATTTCCAGATCAAGTACGACCGGCTTGGTCACGCCGTGGATGGTCAGATTGCCTTCGAGCTTGGCCGTCTTGTCGTTGGCATCTTTTACGCCGGTGCTCTTGAACACGATTTCCTTGTTCTTGTCGGTGTCAAAGAAGTCCACCGAACGCAGGTGCTTGTCGCGCTTGGGCTCGTTGGTGTTAATGCTCATGGCATCGATGTGCGCTTCGACTTTCCACGTGTCGGGTTTACCGGGCTCATGGTTGATTTTGCCCGAAAACTTGTCGAACTTGCCGGCGGTTTTCGAAACCAGATGCCTTACCTTGAAATTGACGCTCGAGTGGCCGGGGTCGATTTCATACTCCGTGGCCAGCGCGGCAATGGGCAGCAGGGTGGCGGCAAGGGCTATTCCCGATATCAGGCGAAACAGGCTCATGTGGAAGGTCCTTTCGAAGATTGTATTTAGCCCAAAGCGTCGTCCAAAACCCGTTGCTTGTCTAGACCTTTCTAATGGTCAGGTTAAAGCGGCCCACCAATGCCCCCGCCTCAAAATCGGCCGGCGCAAATGATACAATCACCGAGTCGCGTTCGTTGGCGGGCACGGCCCGCAAGATCTTGTCGGCGTCATTGTATTCGCTGCCGGCAAAATACATCTGCGTGGTCAGCTCGTGGTAACCCTTGCGGTGCACCTTGTAATGAATGTGCGGCGGACGCATCCAGTCGGTATCGGCCGGATAGGCGCCCGGAACGATGGTGCGAAAACGATATTCGCCGTTGCCATCGGTCAACGCGCGTCCCCAGTATTGAAAGTCAGGGTCCAGCGGTGCGGTGTTTTCGTCACCGGGGTGGTTGTAACGGCCGCTGGCGCAGGCCTGCCAGATTTCGACCAGCGCCCCCGGCACCGGACGGCAATTCTCATCGCTGACGATTCCACCGATATACGCCACCTGGCCCCTGGCCCGGTTCGTGCGCCCGCGCACCAGGGTCAGGTCGTCGTCCTTGTCGTCCTGGTCTTTGACGGGATAAAATGGCCCCTCGGTCTGAGCGGGCGTCGTGCGGCAAACCGCATCAAA
The DNA here is from genome assembly GCA_016194725.1 of Deltaproteobacteria bacterium. Taxonomy (GTDB): domain Bacteria; phylum Bdellovibrionota; class UBA1018; order UBA1018; family UBA923; genus JACQAX01. Next base: position 11,381 of record JACQAW010000134.1, on the reverse strand, counting down.
AGATTTGGCCAGCGCACTTGTGCTTGCCAATGCGCCCAGCGCGCCTAAAGATGCCTTGAGTACATTGCGTCGATTCGTGTTCATGTTTCCCCCAGAGTGGTTTGCTGTTTCTGGAACCAAAGTAAGGCCGTGACAGAGATAGGTAAAATTAATCGACGTTATCTGTGCGATAGGTGCCACTAATGACTGGAACCGCTGGAACTCATGAAGCTGAAGTCCTTTGTCCCTTTTGTGGCGAGCCGTTCACCATCGTGGTCGACACTTCGGTGGACGAGCAAACCTATATCGAGGATTGCTACGTCTGCTGCCGTCCTATTCAATTCACCATTATCTGTGAAGAAGATGAGTTAATTTCGATAGATACAGGTCGTGGCTGAGAGCGGTTTTTTGGTAAATACTTGACACATTGCGTCAAATGTCTTATGACCTACGCCTCTTATGGATTTTACCAGGCCGCTCAAACCATTAAGCATAGCGCTGCTTCTACTCTCGGCCTGCGCTGCAACCGCGGGCACGAAGCCAAAGGTGGATTATACTCCCACGCGCTCGCGGCTGCTTCCCGACAAAAGCGTCGAGCTCAAAGAACACTGGGACCAGGACGTCCGTTTTCTGTACAACCGCGGCGAAGGCGCCGTGCATTTTCAGGACGAGCTGCTTGAGCTGCTCAGCCCAGCCAATATTGCAAAGACCAACGGCTTTCAATCGCCGGCCAAAACGCGCATCACGCTCATGACCTATGAGTTCCGGTCACAGGAAGTTTTCGATCGCATCAAGGCGCTGCTCAAGCTGGGCTATAACGTGCGCGTGGTTTCAGACTCGAGCACCTTTACGCTTGCCCAGCTGCCAAGCCAAAAGCAGTGGAAGGCCTGGAGCCAGACGCAGCGTGAATATTTCCTGAACCGCTACGATCACGACCGGGACGGCCAGGTGTCGCAGGAAGACCTGGACCACGCCAACGAGGTGCCGTTCGTATCCAATGCCTTTTGGAACGATTTGCAAGAGCTCGTTAAGCGGAATCCCAAATCCCTGGAATTGATTGCCACCCCCTATGAGGCGGTTCCGGCCAATGACTCTTCGCTCTACACGCGCCTGAGTCATTTGAAGAGAAACGAGATCGCCGTAATGCAGGCTGACGGCAAGTGGCTTCCCGAAGTGGTCATGCTCAGCTCGGCGAACTTAACGTACGGCTGCCTGGACTGCATGATCGGCCAGGGCAAGGAAAACCTCAGCCACTACGTCAAAGGCGAGGACTACACGAAGGCGCGCGGGTCCGAGGGGCATATTCAGTTCGGCGCCATCATTAAAGGGGCCGAGGCCATTGCCGCCATCAGCGGGCCCACCGAAGAGTGGATCGCGCTCTACAAACAGGGCAAGCATTTCGACTCAGCTCATCCCAAAGACAAGCAGCTGCCCCGCGTGGTGTTCGACGAACTGGGCAACCGCACGACTCTTCAAGCATTTTACTCCGAAGGCACGCTGCTGCAGGCGCGCGCGGCCGATGACCCCGTCTGGGCGATCACCAGTATTCTCTCGCGCCCCGAGAACGAGCTGAAAGTTTTCTACGATGCGCAGTTCGTTTTCACCCACAAGAACATCGCGCGCCACCTGCGCCACCACCTCATCAACGGCGGCATTGAGGCTTTCGGCGTCTTCGTCGACGCCAACTTCGCTACCGCCGTATATTCGGCGCTGCCCGATCTGCTGTTTGCCCACAAGTTGCAGAACGCGTTGCTGGTTTCGCCTGAAAATGCCCTGCAAAAATTCGCGCCGGTACCCGACGAGCTGCACTGGACCGACAATGTTTTCGTCTTCAACGGCAGGCAGGGTGTGAGCGGCGGCAACGGCGACAAGCTGCACTCGAAGGTTTCCTATTTCGAATATCTGGACGGACAGAAAGTTCGCCACTACGTTGTCGCCTGGGGCTCGGCCAACAAGAGCACCAACGCGGGCAAGCTGAACGCCGACGGCCTTTTCGTGCTCGACAGCCTGGACCCGAACGTGGGCCGTCAAGTGCGCCCGTTCTTTGAAGGCCTGCGCGAGGAAAAGCGCATGCAGCCCTATTCGCAGGCTTACCTGGAAGAGCGCTTGCTCGAGCTGCTCAAACCCAGCGAAGAGATTTTTCACCGCTCGGCCAAAGGTTACTTCGTCGACGAGCTGGCCGAAGCCTTGACCCAATCTGTTCCGCGCGCGCGCCTGCGCCAGCTGCTCGAAACCATGCAAGCCGCAGGCCCCGTAAACGCCAATGGCTCGAACTTTCTGGCGCTTCTGGAATGGTACGTGGACCACGGCCCGATTGATCGGCCGTTCACGTGGTCGGACTTTCACCTGGCACTCGAGCTTACGAATCCGAACCTCGTTCCCCAGGAAGGCCTCGTGACGGCCGCGGGCCGCCTGTGGGCGGGCGAAAAGCCCGGCGCTAAAACCATAAAGGCTTTTGATACGACGCTGACCGGCATGAGCCGCGGCGCCAAGGCCGCCGAAATGAAACTCGCCCCTGAGCTGGTCGAAATCATGGGCCAGTGCGAAGCCGTGCTGACCCGCCTGAATTTTCCAATCTACAAAGGCGGCAAGAAGCCATGAAAACCATGCACCCCACAAGGTCGTCCTGGTTCCTCCTGCTCGTGACGCTCAGTCTGGCCGCACCGTTTGGCGCACAGGCCAGCAAGCCAGTCGAAGTTAAAAGCGCCGAAGCCTGCGAGCGAATCCTCAATGGCGCGCCGGTGCGAACGGTTGGCCCCTCGCCTTCGACTTTGATACCGCTCAGCTTGATGCTGAAAGCCGCCGACTCCGAGTTCCTCGCCCAGGTGTGGCGCTGGTCCATTTCGGGCAGCAAGCAGTTTCCGACAGCGGGATTGGCCCAGATGTATCGCACTGCCGAAACCGCGGCCGACTCGCTCGTCGAGCAAATGAACGCCAAGAACATGGTCACCGTGAACAAGGCGCGTAATCCATATGACGCCGCGGTGGAAACCCTGAAGCTTCTGCGCTCAGACGACCCGCCCGAATACATCCGCAACGGCGTGATCATTCGCGACAACATCGTCATCGTGATTCCGATCATGAAGCGCATCGTGAAAAAAGCAGGCGACACCGGCCTGCCCGTTTACGCCCCCATCATCACCAAAGGGCACCAGAGCCTCGACGAAAATGACATCCTCACCGTGGCGTTCGCGGGCTGGGCGCTGGGGTACTGGCAGCAGAAGATGCCCGAATCGGGCTACGTTTATCTGCAGCCCATGGCCGCCAAACGCAAGCGTACGGCGGCAGAAGACGCCGCCACCAACGGTCATTACCGCGTCGACATCCAGCAGTACCTGCCGCAGATTCGCACGATCACCGAGCGCTTTATGCGCGCCGCCGAAGAGGCTTCGAAGTCAGACCAGGCTGCCATCGACACGGCTACTCCTGATCGCCGCAGCAAAGCGGTCGACACCAGCCCCTGGGCCGAGCTGGGCAAAACCCGGCTAGCCGATGCCAAAGACATTTCGATGATGCCCAACCCGCCCAACGAAACTGCTTCGGAAATCCTGCGCCTGCTCGACCGCGGCACGCTCGAAAGCCTGGGCAAGCTTGACCTCAACAGCGACGAGTTCATCGAGACCGCGATCAAAACCGGCATCTCGCCCGAGCACCTGCGCTACTACATCGCCCACGCCCTCGCTTCAAGCGAAGGAAAGATCATTCCAATAGACACCTACAAAGACCCCACCGTCGGCATTTCCGAGCTGGTGCACATCGACTTCGAGGACATGCTCAGCCGCCGGCTGCGTTCGGGTGTTTACCTTTTCGGCGTCGAGCTGCAAAACCGCTCGGAAGCCAGGACGCATATTCCGGTGGAAAAGAAGTTCATCTTCGCCAAGGCCCTCGAGCAGGGTTCGATTGAAACCGCCTGGGTGGAGTTCTTCGCGTTTTTGAAAACCAACCCGCGCCTGAAAAAAGGCGACTATCTGATCACCACTTACTCCAAGCACGAGCTGGTCAAGGTGGAGCAGGAATTCGAGATCGTCAAAGGGCCTGCCGAAAAATTCACCAAAGCCGAACGGGCGTCGGACTACTACAGCGAGTTTGACTCCAACGGCCGCACCATGGGGCGCCTGATCGGGCGCAAAGCCTTCTTCAAGGACCATCCCGAAGTGACGCCACACGACGTGTTTTCGATGATCGACAAGATGGTCGACCTGCTCGACTACGTCCGCGCGGACTTCGCGTTTCCGGGCTACACCAACAGCATCAAGCACGTGCTCAAGCACCTGGGCAAAGACCTCTACGGCCCGGGCCGCAACGGCCTGGAGTCGATAGCCTGGGCCAAGGAAGCTTACGCGACGGGTGAAGCGGCTCTTTTCAAACGCATCCAGGATTACAATGAAGTCGACATCGACGGCAACCGCTTCGTCACCGACTTTCTGCGCGAAAACGCCGGCAAGCCGGTCGACCCGCGACTGGTGCAAAAAGAACGCGCCGACGGCCTCGACGAGGCCATCGACAACGCCGTTAAGTTGAAAAAATTCGTCTCGAATCTCGAGTTCAAGCGCTACCTCATCGACCGCGCCCTGGGCCCCAAGCAAAGCCTGGCCAAGCTGTCGGTGGCCAGGGTGGCCGAGCTGCAAAAACTGCTCGACCGCTCGGGCTACCTGGACCAGCGCGAAAAGACGTCCCAGGATGAGGAACTCAATGAGCAGGAGCAGGACGCCTACCAGCAGCACAACAAATTCGCTTATGAAGAAAAACGCAACGCCGCCCTGTTCGCGTTCATCGGCAAGCTCAACCCCGAAGCCGTGGCCGACAAGAGCTCGATGGCCAGCCGGGCCCTGGCCGATCTGATGTCGCGGGCCAGCAATTTTCTGCTGCCTTCGCACATCTCGCAAATTCTTTTGATCGATGGGCTGCAAAGCAAAATGAACGGCATTCACTTCAGTGTGCCCGCCGATACCAAAGCTAGGCTGAATCTGCCCACCGTGCTTGAGCGCGAACTGGCAAAATTTGACTCCATCTCGCGCAAAATCTGGCGTGGGCTGTACTTCGATATCGCCTTTCCCACTGGCACGGAAGAAGCGCCAGAGGTAAAATAAGCGCTAATGACCGCTAAAAAATCACTGGCCCTGAATCTGGTTCTCGCTCTCACCATCGTCCTGCCCCTGGCCTCGTGCGCCCCGCGGCACCTCATCGCCACCCGCACCGAGCGCCTGGAACGCGCGCCGGCCCGCGAGCTGGCGCAGGTTACCGCATATAACTTCGACTGGGACGACAACGCTTTTTTCATGCCCACCAAGATCGTGCTGTTCAACAAAAAAACCGGCGCGGAACACCCCGTGACGACCGGCGAGTTCGCCGAAATCCGCGCCCATGTGGGAAAAGACGGCGAATGGACCGACTACGAAATTCGCCTCGACGACTCGACCGGCTCCTTCCGTTATTTTCGCGAAGGCACCCAGGGGCAGAACTACTTTCTGCTCGACGCGGCCGAAGGCCTCAAAGACGTATTCGATACCTTGCGCGAAACTCTCAAAGGCAAAAAGGAAGTGGTTGAACGCCTGAACTCCGCGCTCGAGGACCTCGAAGGAATTCGCGAAGGCCGCAAAGAAGCCCTGGCGCGCATTCCGGAAATTCACGCGAACTTGCTGACCGCGCTCAAGGGCGCAAAGGCGTTTATGCCGTCTCAAACGCGAAATTCAAGGGCACCGCCGCCAACCCGTCTGAAATCAAAGCCCAGATCATGAAACAGCTGCTCGACCGCATTCAAGCGTTGGGTACCAACGAGAAGATGCAGGAAGTCATCGGCCCGTCCGGCAAGGGTTCGCGCAAAATGCACCTTTGGGGTTTTTCCGACGACGATATGGGCAATATCGAAACCGCGCGCAAGGTGCTGTCGGCAGAAATGAAACCCAGCCCGGAATATCCGCGAGGACGCTGGCCCGATGTCAAGATCACTCTTTTCTTCACGGCTGGAAAAGATACCTCGAAGCTCAAACCCAGCGTCGTGGTGCTGACCAGCAATGGTGGCACGAGGCCGGCGCTGGCTGCCGAGGTTGAGGAAGCGCATCGGCTGCTTTGCGCGCAGATTTCCGAGCTGAAATTCACGCGGCCATAGCGATTTTTCGGCGCCGTCGGCAAGGGATTTGATTGAGTGGCGCTCCAAAAAGCCATATTATGGATTAGGAACGCATGGAGGCAAAACATAATGAGAAACCATTGCTTGCTTGCCGTAATCGCGGCCGTGGCCCTGGCGCCGGCTCTCATGGCCGCCGATACCGCGACAGCTGCTCGCGAGTTTACCGACAGCTCCGTCAGGAAAATGCTCAACGGCGAGCTCAACCGCAAAAATTCACGCCCCGAAATTCTCGTGTTTCAGGACGAAGCTTTTTCGACCGTGCTGGTGGCCGAAACTTATACCGTCACGAACTTCGAAACCTTGCCGAAGACCTCTGAGGGCGAAAAAGTCTACCATGCCACGATTCTTTTCGCGGACGAAGAGCGCCTTCGACGGGACCAGAGCACGCACCTGCTTTGCAGCGAGCCCGTCATTTCAGATCCCGAAACCATTTCCGTGGTCGAGAAGAACGGAAAATTTTATTTCGATAGTGCGCGAATGACAACTCCCCATGTGAAACGGGCGAAGAAATTCGCCTACCTGGACGGCAACGCGGAAGTGACGGGAAAAGAACCGATTCCGCGTTGCAAATAGCAGCTCGGAATAAAGGATTTCGCAGCCTGCTGACGGTTGCTCTGCGGTGCCCGCTCAGCCCACCGGATCGGTCAGCAGCTCCAGGAGCTCCTTGCGCGAAAACGCCTTCAACCCAACCGGGCTTTCTTCAATCAACGTACCCGAAAGGGCGATCTTGGACTCGATGATGCCCGCGATGCGATCTTCAATCGTGCCCGGAATCTGCAGCTTGAACACCTGCACCCCGCGCGTCTGGCCAATGCGATGCAGGCGGTCGGTGGCCTGATTTTCCTTGGCCGGGTTCCACCAGCGGTCGATGTGGATGCACACGCTTGCGGCGGTTAAATCGATGCCCAAGCCACCGGCAAGCAGGCTGCAGATGAACACCTTGACCTCTGGATCCGTGGCAAAGCGGTCCAGGCGGGCGCCGCGATCGGGCGTGTCGCCACGCAGCTCGGTGTAGCCGATGCCTTTTTCGGCCAAATTATTCGCGATCATGTCAATCATGCCCAGGTATTGGGTGAACACCACGACTTTGAGATTTGAGCCCAGCGCTTCGTTCAGAAGCTCTTCGAGCGCCTCCCACTTGCCGCTCTCGAGCGGATCAATCGATTTGACCTTCTTGATCTTGCCCGAGGTCAGGTCGGCAAGCTTAGGGTGGTCGCACACCTGTTTGAGGCGCGTGAGCAGCGCCAGAATGCTGGCGTAATCAATTTTTCCCGCGCCCTCGAGGCTTTCTTTAACCTTGTTGGCCTCGGCCGAGTGCAGGTACTGGCGATAGGCCTTTTTCTGAATCGGCGTCAGCTCGCAGGTGATGATCTCTTCGGTTTTTTCGGGCAGCTCGGTGAGCACCTGCGCTTTGGTGCGCCTGAGCAGGAAGGGCGACACCAGGCGCTTGAGCGCCTCAGCCTGCGAGCGGCTGGGGGCATCGCGGCCCGAGCCGTAAAGGCGCTTGAAGCGCGGCAGCGAGCCCAGGTAACCCGGCAGCAGAAACTCCATGATCGACCAGAGATCGGTGGACTGGTTTTCCACGGGCGTGCCGGTCATGGCCACGCGGTATTTGCTTTTGAGCGCGCGAGAGGCGCGCGAGCTGATGGTGCTGGAATTTTTGATGGCCTGGGCTTCGTCCAGAATCACTATGTGCCATTCGATGTCGCGCAGGCTGCCTTCTTTTTGCAAGATTCCGTAGGTGGTCAGGATGATGTCGACGTTATTCTTGGGCAGCGAGCGCGCCTTGCCGTGAAAGATGTGCCACTTCAGATGCGTGTCGTATTTATTGAGCTTCTGCTGCCAGGCCGCCACGACCGAAGTGGGGGCGACAACCAGCGAGGGCGCCTTGGGCTTGCCGGCGTAAGATTTTCGGGCGTAGATACTGGTCAGCAGCGCCAGCACTTGATGCGTTTTGCCCAAGCCCATGTCGTCGGCCAAAAGCGCGGCCAGCCCGCGATGGTAGAGCGACCACAGCCACGACAAACCGTTGGTCTGATAATCGCGCAGCGTGAACCCGTAATCGGCGATAGGCAAAACCGGAGTTTTCTTTTTCTCGAAGGTTTTGCGCCACTCATGAAACTCTTTCCAGTCCGGGTCGACGGTGAAGTTTTCCACCCCCAGCTCCAGGCTCAGGCGAAAGGCAGCCAGCGGATGCAGGGGGTGCGTGCCGTCATCCTCCAGATGCGCAAAACCGTCGGGAGCGATCGAAACCTTATCGCCCACCTCGGGCGCCACCACGCCGCTGCGGTTGGCATAGCGGTGCAAGGTGTTGAGCGAGGTTTCGAACTTGTAAAGCGTGTTTTCCTTCCACACGTACTGGCTGGAAAGACGTCCCAGCTCAGCCAGCTCGGCCAGCTCTTCCGAGCCAAAGACCGCGCTGTGATTTCGGAACTCAAAGGTCAGGGCGCGGCTTTTTTCGGTCTTTTTTCCGATATTGAGCGACACCAACTTGAGCGGCTTGGGCTCGATTTCGACGTCGAGCGTTTTGTGCAATACGATGTGGCTGCGATGCTCGCTGCCCAGAATTCTTGCCAACTGCTCCAACGCCGCCGGGCCTTGATGAATAACCTTGGCCGAATCGATCGAGCTCACGATGGGAACAAAGTCACTGGTCAGCTTGAGGTAGATGCCCAGGTTCGTGCGCCACGTGCGAAATTCGGCCTGACGCACCAGATGATTGAGCGTCACTACCGCCGATTCGCGCGTTACCGGGTCCAGATAACGAACGGCGGGCTCGACCGAAATCGCGGTCAGCGCTTTATGAATGAAAATCCCACGCACGAAAGCCACGGGCTCGGCCTTGGTGGGCTCGGGCGGCGGGCGATACTCTTCTTCGCGAATGGCATGATCTTGAAGTCCAGCCAGCTCGATGAGCGTGACGGGAATCGAAAACGGAACCTCGTTTTCGTCCTGGCCCTCGAGCAGCCCCGCGCTGTGATCACTTCTGAGAATAAAGCGACCCCGTTTCAAGTTCGGGTTCGCGCGCAACAGCGGGCGAATACGCATGTCGAGCATGGCCTTGTCGGCATCGCGCAACATCAGATACTGTTCGCCCTCAGCCACGCCATCGTCGCTGTCGCCAATACCACTTCGAAGCAGGCTGCCGCGCTCGAGCACCCAGATGCTCAGAGCGGCCACGTGGGTGCAATGGGCTTCGATCAGCTTGTGCTTGGAGCACGAGCAGTCCGAGCTCAAAATCGTGCCGCGGGCCATGACGATCTGGGTCTCGTACGCGGCGTCGTCGGAGCCCTGCACCTTGCAGGCAACACTATTGCCGTCAAGGCGCACGTTCTTCACGCGCTCCTCGCGATAATAGACCTGCCCGCGCTTCCAACTCGCCTGGCTGAATTCTCGTTTGATCTGGTTATAAAAAAGCATTGCGGCGAGACATCATACCAGACATTGCGCTTGAAGGGTCAACTTTGTTGTTCGATAGCCGTCAATAACCATGGACTGCCCGGGCGGCCCACTTCTCGCACATAAGTCCAGAACTCTTCGAACTTCTTGGGCTGGCTGCGGTCGCCCTCGACCACCGAGCCGGTCAGCTCGTCGACGGTGTAATCGAGCAGGTTGGCATAGAAACGGAGTGTAACGAACTCTTTGCCCATCTCCTGCCAGGCTTCCATAATCTGGGTCTCGCGCACGGCCACGTTTTCAATGTGGTTGATGCGACCGCTCGCCTTCAAGCCGACCAGTTCGCGATCAAGCGACTCGGCGATTTCGCTGGTGACCAGAGGGCGAATCTGCGTCAGATCGCGCTGGGCCCAGGCCGCCTGAATTCGAAAAAAATCGTCCACTCGCGAATCTTTGAAGCGAGCCATGTCAAACGCCCCGTCATAGCGGCGAATTGCGTCAGCGACCGTCTGCTCGTCCATAACCCCATGGTCAAAACCCGGCTGTGCCGGCTCCACCATTCGCAGGTCGGGGCGTCCAAAGTTCTGCTGCTGCTCGGGCTGCTGGGAATAGCCCATGCCCGGACCGCCAGCCATCGCGGCGCGCCCCATAATGAAGCGAAAAACAAAAAACAACAGGCCGCCGATGAGCAATATTTCGAGCAGTCCAAATCCGCCGCCACCGCCGCCCATGCCGCCCATCTGGCCGCCATAGCCCATGCTGCGAAACAGCATTGAGCCCAGAAAACTTCCAGCCATGCCGCCCATGAGGCCGCGCATAAAGCCGCCGCCGCCAAATGAAGGTTGGCCATACCCGGGATACGGGCTCGAAGGTTGCGGCTGCGCAGAGGGCTGACTTGGAGTAGCATTACCAAATCGCGAAGCCCCCGAGCTTGTGCCATAGGAGTTAGAGCTGCGTGGCGCCACACTGCGCGAACCTCGCGAGCCAAACGAGCTGCCGCCACCGAAGCGCGCATCAGCCACTGGGGCCTGAGCCAGGAACAGGATCGAGAGCAAACCCACCAAAACCGTGTTTTTGACCATTGCTCGTGTTTACCCTGCCCGGCCCTCGCGCACAACACATATATCCCGGATTCTTGACACAGAGGCGATATCGTTTCAGAATTAGGCACGATATTCGGATACTCGGAGGGGCCAGGCATGTTTGACTTCATCATCATCGGTTCCGGAGTCAGTGGCGGGCGCATGGCCTATGAGCTGACCAACAGCGGCGCCCAATGCCTGCTTCTCGAGGCCGGACGCGAATTTAGCGCGGCCACCTTTCCTTCTCACGAGGTCGACTACTCCACCCAGCTTTTCTGGGGTGGGGGCCTTGAGATCAGCACGGACGGCAATCTGGGATTCCTGAGGGCCCGCTGCCTGGGCGGCACTTCGATCGTGAATCAGGCGCTGCTGGACCGGTTTGACGATGTGGCGTGGAGCGACTGGCGGGCGCGCAGCGGGGTGCCGTTCTTTGACAAGACCGCCATGGAGCCCCACTACAAGGCAATCGAGGACAAGGTCAAAATTTCAAAAATTCCCCGCGAAAACTACAATCGCAACGCGCAAACCTTCACCAAAGCCTGCGAGAAGATGGGCTACGAGTGGAAAGAGCTCAAGCGCGCCCAGGGGGACTGCCGGCTCGACAAGGGCTCGGACTGCATCGTGTGCCTGGGCGGCTGCCCGCGCGATTCCAAGCAAAGCTCGCTGGTCACGACCATTCGCTGGGCGCGCGAGCAGGGCCTGAAAGTGGAATCGGAGTTCGAGGTACACCACTTGGTCTATGGCAACGACAGCGTGCGCGTGGTGGGCAACCAGCGCGGCAAAACCATCGAGGT
>JACQAW010000133.1 GCA_016194725.1 Deltaproteobacteria bacterium | reverse complement strand
GTGGAAACCGCGCGCACTCTCGCACAGTACAGCTGACCAGGTATTGAGCAGTGTCGGGCGCAAGCTGGTTTTAGTCCGCTGAAAATGCATGCGGCAAGTCGTCTGAACAGATGACTGCCAGCGCTTTTTCGTGGCGATTTCCATACCTAAAGATGCTTGTTTTCAGGCACTTTCCGGCACCTCGATTGCAGCTACCCATACGAGGGAGAGAAACGAATGAAAAATTATCCTATTCTGAGCTGGGCATTGGTTCTTGCGATGGCGCTTCCGTCCGCGGCTTTTGCCGATATTTGCCAGAAGGACTCCCCCGCCCGAATCCACATGGTCGAGGCGAAAGACAAGTCCCTGGCATTTGTTTTTCTGACGGGCCAAATCGAAGCTCCGGCCACCGTGGGCCCAAATACTTTTTTTACGATCGATGAGCTCAACAAGAAGCGCGACATTGAAAATACCGCGGCCGGAAGAGTGAGCGCGGGCGACACCGGTGCGACGCTTGGCGTTCTGGGTTTGATTGTCGTACTCAGCGGTGGCAGCCCCAGCGATCGCATTGTCGCCGGAAATATTTCGGCACCCTCGGGAGCAAGCGCCGAGACGCGCATCCGCGGCGAAGAGGCAAAAGAAAATCTGACTGTGCTGGGCAAAGGCCTGTTCAGCACATCCTCGAGCTGTATCTATGTTCCCTCGATCGACAAGCACCGCGAAATACTGACCCGGGTTTTAAACGATACCTATGGAGAAAGATTCAAGCTGGGCTCAGACGTCCGCAATTCAAAAGTTGAGCATGACGTCGTCGGCGAAAAGTCGGTATCTAGCGCCGTCAAGCCTGCCTCCGTTGGCAAGCAAGCCAGCGGCAAGGTCAACGCCAATTAAGGCACCTCAGCTGCCAGCTCACGAATTGCGGCGGCAATGCTGGCCAGCTGAGGCACTGAAGCCATTTCGAGCGAATCTGCCAGGCCAATGCCCGGCAGATGAGCGCCAGCCAACAGCTTGGGAGCCGCCTCTAGCTCGTAGAAGAAATCTTCAATCGCCCGTCTCACCAGATGCTCGCCGAAGTTCGTCACCTCGGTGTCCTCGTTCACAAAAAGCACTTTGTGAGTTTTGCGCACGCTGGCCGTAATCATGTCCCAGTCGTATGGCCAAAGCGAACGCAGGTCGATGACCTCCGCTTCGATGCCCTCACCCGCCAACTCATTGGCGGCCTGCAGGCACAGCGGCAGCGTCCGTCCGTAACTTACGACGGTCAGCTGGCTGCCCGCGCGACGTATGCGGCCCTTGCCAATTTCAACCGTGTAATCTTCGAGTTTTGGCCAGCGGGGCTTCCACGCGCTGCGATCGCCCAGGGGCGCGTCGATCATGTCTTTCAAAACTTTTTCGTCATTGGGTTCGCCGGGAATCAGCTGGTCTTCGGCTGGCGGACGCACGCGAAGCAGGGCCTTGGGCTTCATGAACATTACGGGATTCGGATCTTTGATCGCTGCGAGCATCAAGCCGTACGCATCAAGTGGCGTGGAGGGCATGACGATTTTCCAGCCAGGAATATGGGTCATCATCGCGTCAAAGGAATGCGAGTGGTAAATCGAACCACGAATGCCCGAACCTACGGGCGTCATGACCACCATGGGTACGCACCAATCCCCGGCAGTAGCCCACGTGGTGTTGCCCGCGATTTTCAGCAGATCGATCGTGTTGTAGATATAGTCGACGAATTGAATTTCGGCGACGGGCTTTTGTCCACCCATAGCGAGGCCAATCGCAAAACCAATGATGCCGCGCTCATCGAGAGGTGAGTTCCAGGCCGTCTTCAAGCCCATCGAACCCGTGAACACGCCACCCAGTGGCGGGCCCACGTCCTCGCCATAAACGTCGGTCACTCCCAGGTGCTGCTCGCCATAGGCCAGGGCCATGCGAATGGCCTGAATCATCGTTGCCATTAGACGTACCTCCCGGGCTTGCCTTTTTGGCCGCAGTACACATGATCCCAGATTGAGTCGGGCGAAGGCTGGGGCTCGAGTCGCACCTTCTGCGCGTCGGCCAGCATTTGCTCGTTATAGATGTACCAGATTCTTTTCATCTGATCTTTCGAGAGAATGCCGGCGGCTTCGAGCCTGTCCTCGAATGTCTTCAGCGGATCTTCCTCGTTGGTGACGAAGTTGGCGCCGCTTGCCGAAGAGTGGCCGTAGAGTCGCGACACCCGCGCCTCCATGAGAATCGGCTTCTTTTCCTTGCGGATGTAATCCATGGCTTCTTTGATCTTGAGATAAGATTCCTGAGGATCGTTGCCGTTGATGACCATGGTCTTCATGCCAAAGGCCTTGCCACGATCGGCGATCACGCGGTCGCCATGCTGCGTATCGGCCGCGGTCGAAATTCCCCAATTGTTATTCGTCACGACAATCAGAATCGGCAGCTCGTTGCCCGGGCGCGAGCTCCAAACCAGGCATGTCGCGAAATCTCCCTCGGCTGTACCGGCATCGCCGCCCGTAACTACAGTTATTCCGTCACCCGCACGCTTGTTGCCCAACGCGGTTCCCGGCGCGATCGAGTATTGCACCTCAATCGGCGAGCTGATCGGCGCCACATTCCATTTTTTGATGCTGGCATGGCCGCAAAAATTTCGTCCGCCGCTGAACGGGTCAGATGCCGTGTTCTTCATCTGGCGAAGTGCGTCTATTGGATCAGCTCCCAGAGTCAATAGAACGCCCATGCTGCGGTAATGGCCGTGAAAGTAATCGTATTTCGGGCCCTGGCCCTTGTTGAGCAGCAGGCCCAGCGGAATATTGAAAGCTTCCTCGCCTGGTCCGCCGATCCAGAAAAACCCATCGTTCTGCTTGTACATCTTGATCAGGCGCTCTTCGAGCGAGCGGGTGCGGACCATGAGATCGTGCATCTTTACCAGAAGTTCGGGGGCCAGCGTGAAGCCCGATTTCGAGCTTACAAGGTGGGGTTTTGACATGGCTGGTAACTTAGCTGGGGTTGGGCGCGATGACAAGCTTCTGCCGTCGTGCTACTTGCCGAAATTCCCGAAGATACCAAGGCCGGTATACACATCGACCGTCGGCAAGCCCACTTCTTCACGAGCCTGACTGTGGTCGATGCCAGCATAAACGCGGGCGTAAATGCGATGATCTTTATCCAGCAGCAGCGAAAGATAGCCCATGCCCTCTTCCTCAAACCCGCTCATCTTGCCCGAGTCGGCATTGTAACGCACCTTACCCATGATGCCGGTCGAAAGCCAGCCTTGTACCAGCTGGGTCGCGGCTCGGGCTTCGAGGCTGAATGACGCACGAAATGAGGTCTGATCAACTGGCGCCACGACGTGCTGCACGCCAAGTTCCAGACCCGGCTGAACAATGATTTCACCGCCAGGTGTGATCTTGATCGGCACCTTCACACCCAGGAAATCAACACCGAAATCGACACCGTTGTCGAGGTTGCGGTATGCCGCAAGCACGTCGACCGGAATAGCGCGGCTGAAAATGGCGCGCAACGCTTCTGCCCGAAACCGCGCAAGTTCCATTTGGCCGCTTCCGATGGATACGGACGCCTGGGCTTCCATGGGCAAAACCTCAAGCTTTGCAAAACTGGTATCGATTTGAATGGGAGTAATTGAAACATCGGCGCGAAAAGAGTCGGTGCCATTCGGGCTGGCCACCAGGGGATGTACGAAAATCGCGTCAGCACCGAATTTTCCAGCCTGGATGTCGTCAGCAAGGGCAAGGCCAGCGAAGGTTGAGACCACAAGAACCGAGGCAGCTATAACTTTCCACGATCGTACCATGCGCACGACAATACCCTAAGTTGACTCATCGAGTCAACTATAGAACACGAACGTGAATGAACACCCTTTGACCAGGCTTGCCTGGCTCAAAATGCACAATCTTTTCAAGTACTCCCGATGCACTAAGGGCGTTGTCGCCGGCCCCGTTCTTTGGCCTGATTTGAACCGTGTAACTGGGGGCCAGGGGAACGCGAACTCGAAAGACCTGAAAGTCCTTGGGCAGCGTAAGCCAGGATCTGAGGTCAGCCTGGTCGATGGCATGCATTCCGAAGCTCAAAAGCTTACCGATGAGCGGATCGGTACGTTTGCCCACCTGGTCGGCGATGACTTCTTTGGCGACCACTCCGCCGATTCGCTTGGCCAGCAGGCCGGCGAACTTTTCGTCCATATTTTCGATTGCCGTTTTTTCCACGTTGAAGAGCATCTGCGAACGCCCGCGAACCTGCCCGTTCACGCTGACTTCGGCGAACGCCACTGGGTTGTTGCGCGGATAATACTTGGGTAACGCAGTCCAGGCTGGATTGGGCTGCTTTTCGGGCGAGTGGCCGTTCTCGACGATCACGACAATCTCTGGCAGCTTCGCAGTATCGCGAATTCTTTTTTTGTCATCCCCGCTCAGATTGTACTGCCTGGCCCATTTGTCCATGTCTTCGGTGATGTTGTTGATCCACGCCAGACGGTACAGGTCGTCGCCCAGATAACTCATCTCGGGAATCAACGCATAAACCGCCTGATAGTCGACGTAAGCGTCATTCCACTCATGCTGATCTTCCCACATCAGCGCCGAAACATAGCTGGCCATGGGATTGAGCTTATATTTGCGCTTGCCCTGGCTGATCATCATGTGCAGCTTCTGATTCACGCGCCGGCATTCGACCAGCGCGTCTTCATACTTGTGCATCATGAGATAATTCAAAGCCAGATACTGCGACACCAGCACTTTTTCAAAATCCTCGCCCTTGTACTGGATAATCTTGTCGTTGGTTACCAGAGTCGCCGCCTCGCGGCTCAGGCTGGTGTAGTCCTTGATTTCGGACATCTTGTCGGCGGCAGCGAAATCCTTGTTGCTCTCGTCGTAATCGCCGGCCTGATGCAAGGCCGTGGCTCGATCGAAGAGATAGAGCAGCTGATCCAGGCTGTCTTCGTGCGCGCCTTTTTCCAAGGCCTTGGCCGCCTCGGTGTACTTGCCGGCATAGAACTCGTTGCGGGCTGCACGCGTGGTCGCGGTGTAGTTGCCGCAGCCCGCGAACAAGCTCGAAGCCATGATGACTAAAATTAAGACCCGCAAATGGACTCCGAATCAGAGACCGATGGACTGTTTCTTGTACTTCTTGCGGACCTGTTTTTCTTCGGTGCAGTCGATGGTCGTGGTCTCAAGATTGGTCAGGTTCATCGTCAGCTTGTAATAGATGAACTTGTCGCCGCCCACTTCCTGAATGTTGGTGGCCAGGGCGCCGCTCAGAATATAATCCGCGCCGATCTGCTTGCCTTTTTTCTTGGCCGTATTGCCCGAAACCGCGCCGCCTTCGTGGTACTGATATTCTTCGTCCACCGTGCCGCGCTCTTCTTTATTCACGAACCGCACCTTCGCGGTATGAATCAGCGAGGTACGAATCATGTCGGTCATGCTCACCGTGTCGATGTGCTCCTGAGTCCGGTTTTGCACGCGTTCCACGATGACAACGGGCGGCTTGTCGGCCTTGGCGACATAAGGGCACGAGACCATCGCCTTGATTACGGTATCCGCCATCTGCTGCATGTCCGACTCGTTAAACTTGTCGTCGAGCAGCTCAACGCGCGTAGGGTCGTCATACTCACCCTTGGTGAATGCCCGAGGTCCACCGCAACCGTTCAAAAGAAGTGAAAATGCGACAAGGCTCAGAATGGCAATCAGTAGCTTCATACGATCAGGTCTCCTATGTTGGAGTATTGTGACCCCGGATGTGGTGGGCATTCAAGATAAACTTTGATACATTCTTGTGAGTTCAGGGGGAACAGTGATGAGTCGACTATTAGCCGCATGCTTCATATTATGTATTGGTTTGCCTGCGGCTGCCGCGGACGTATGGTTTTACGAGTTGCGCGAGCCTCCCAGGGCCGGTCATGTGTGGAACCAGCCCCTTCTTGATAACAACAAGCATTGGATACTCACCGAATTCGAAGTGGACCCCTTCCCCGGTCAGCTTCGCGCAATGCGCGATGCGGGAAATGCCCAAAAAATTTCACTGGTTTTCAAACGCCCACCCGCGCCGTCGTTGGCCGACGATTATGTTGCGGTGGCCCGAGCCTGGCGTTCGCTTGGGATTGAACACCAGTTCAAGTTCGTCGGCTTCCTTCCCACGGAACAGGAAGCCAGAATTCTTGCTCCGGTATGCGAGCTGGGCACGAAAATCATCTTCATCACCAATTCGGTGCCAACCGCCTACGAAGCCGCGAATTTACAGACTCTCAAGAGCTGTGTCGAAATCGACTTCGCCCTGGGACGTTACCCCAAGTACAGCGACATAAATGATTTCAAGAGTCTTAAAGATTTGTCGCTCGTGTTCGTGAACAATTATTTCCCGGCTTACGCACATGTGGATACTTTAAACCTGATCGACAGTCCCGTAGCGCTTCGCGTAACGGACTCGGTACCTTCGGCAGACCAGATCACTTTGCTCAATCAGGTCAAACGCCTGACCGGCCTGCATTGGGAAATGAATCTGTTTCCACAGGAAGATCAATACGCGCTCTTTTCGCGGCTGGAGCGCGGGCCTTCGCGCCGCTTCGGCTTGCGTTGGACGCTGGGCACGCCGCGTGACCAGGACGTGGAAGCGTGGGTGCATGCCCGCCCTCACCGAATTCAAGTCAGCCGCGATAATTATCAGGCCGCTGGCGTCGAGGGCAAGTTGCATTCGCTGGATGGCGAAATTCTAGTCGAGATGTTTCAAGTCTTGAAAACTGGCCTGATGGAGACGACTGCGCTAAGACCATAGTTCCAATGGCTTCGAACACGGACTGGCTGTCGAAAAATCTGATCATCATCTCGGGCAAAGGCGGCGTGGGCAAAACTACGCTGGCCACCGCTGCCGCTCGGCATTTGGCCCAGCAGGGTAGACGCACGCTGCTGGTGCACGTGCTGCAGCTTGGCGAAGTTGAGCAAAAACTCGAAATGCTGGCGCCCAACCTCTGGAACATCACGCTGCGGGCTTCAGACTGCTTTCGCGAATACATCATCATGAAGCTCAAGCTGAAAACACTATATACCGCTTTTCTGGGCAACAAGATGACGCAGTATCTGGAACGCGCCGCGCCTGGCGTCCGTGAAATCGTGCTGCTGGGAAAAGTGTGGTTTGAGCGCGAGAACTACGACCATGTCGTCGTCGACATGCCCAGCACCGGCTATGCCCTGACCATGGTGCACACCCCCTTCAACTTCGCCGCTCTTTTTCCGGGCGGCCCGATTTACCACGACTCCAAAGACATGATCGAAACCTTTTCGAATCCTCGACTCACCTCATTCGTGGTGGCGTCGCTGGCCGAAGAAATGCCGGTCCAGGAAAGCATCGAGCTTGCGGAAAACCTCAAAGGCCTGATGCCGGCCAACCCCTGCCACCTGATTTTAAATCGCCTGGTGCGCGTCAAATCCGATGCCCGTGCCTTGCACGAAACCGAATGGCGCAAGCTATCGGACGGCGAGCGGAACTCGCCCCTTTGGCGCGGGCTCGACTTTCTGGTTCATCGCCAGGCCAAGCAGACCCAGCTGCTCGATCAGCTCAAGGACGCCTGGGCGCCTTTTAGTAAAGGCTGGCTTGAAATCGGCGAGGTTCCCGCCAAAGACGAAGTGCAACGTTCGACAACCATTGCCGGCCTGATCGCGGCGGGGCGTGCAGATGCCAAATGATGAAAACAATTCCGTAGCGCAGCTGCTCAAGAGCAGTCGGGTGGTTGTTTGCTGCGGCAGCGGCGGCGTGGGAAAAACCACGACCAGCGCAGCGTTGGCCATGCGTGCCGCGATGGAAGGCAAGCGGGCCGTCGTCATCACCATCGACCCCGCCAAGCGTCTGGCCACTTCGCTGGGCCTGAAAATGCTCAGCGCCAAGGCCACGGATCTTACATCGAATATAAATGATGTCTTGGCGGCCCAGGGCGAAAAGCCGCTCTCTGGGCGATTTTTCGCGGTCATGCCCGACACGGCGCAGACCTTCGAAAGCTTTGTGCGTGCCATGGCCGGGGACAATGAAAATCTCGCCAAAAGGGTTTTACGCACTTCGATCTACAAAATTTTCGCAAAGGAGTATTCCGGCACCAACGAGTACATGGCGATGGAAAAGCTCTACGAGCTCTACAACGAAAAAGAGTATGACCTCGTGGTGCTCGATACTCCCCCCGCCGCCAATACCCGTACGTTTCTCGAGGCACCCCGGCTGCTCGCCGATTTTTTCGACGACCGCATCATGAAGTGGATCATCGCACCCGGCAGCAAATTTCTGGCCAGCGGCCTGCGCAAGCTGCTCGAGATTCTGGAGAAGCTCACCGGCCACGGTTTCGTATCCGATCTCATCGAGTTCACGACGGCGCTTTTCGAGCTGCGCGCGCAGTTCATGGAAAATCTGCATACGGTGGGCAAGCTGCTGCATCAGTCCGATGTATCATTTCTAATGGTGACGAGCCCCGAACGCCTTTCAAAATCGGACACCCAGGAGTTTGTAAGCATCCTGGACGAACGCGGATACCGCTTCTGGGGCTTTGTGGTGAATCGGGTGCTGGGACGTCGCATCGGCATCAGCTCGGGCTCCGGGGCTGACGCGCTGGACTCGGAAAAATGGGTCGCCGAGCTCAAACCGCTTTCAGGCAATCGCCCTGCCGAATCATTGAATATACTGCTCTCCAACTTCGAACAGCTCGTTCCTACCCTTGAGCATTAGCAGGAGGCCGAGCGGTTTCTGGCCACCCTTTCGGGAAGAGCCGGGAAAGTATTGCTGGTGCCAGAGCAGCCCACCGACGTGCATTCGGTCAGCTCACTGGTGCAGATTTCGCGGCAGCTTTCGGATTAGCGATGCCGTCAGGGTCGACAGTGCCGGCAACTGAGTGTTAGTCTAAAGACGAGATGTCCAACTCGCGCGGTTCAGGCCGGACCGCATATCTTTCCGGCCTCATCAGTATC
>JACQAW010000132.1 GCA_016194725.1 Deltaproteobacteria bacterium | reverse complement strand
GATAACGCAGATACGTGATGCGGTCAACGATCCGTCTGAGGTATCATATTAGCTGAAAGAGCATATGCGCATACTGGATCGTTACATCCTTTCGGAGTTCGTCCGTAATTTCGTGATTGCACTGGCGGTGCTGACCGCGGTGTTCTTCATAGCCGATTACCTGCGCGGTGTCTGGGATGCCGACGTCACCCCCTTGGTGCTGTTTAAATACGGCGCCTTTCAGATTCCCATGATTATCTGCCAAATGGTGCCTCCGTCAGCGATGCTGGCAACGGCGGTAACCCTGTCGACGCTGAACCGAAAAAACGAGCTGACGGCCATTCATGCCAGCGGCATCGGGCTCGGGCACGTGTCGCTGCTCATCTTTGGCGCCATCTTCATCTCATGCTGCCTGACCCTGGTTACTTATGACCGGGTCGTGCCGCCCATGGCGCGTAAACGAACGTCTTTCTACTGGAAGCAGATCATGAAACGGCAGGATTTCACGGTCGATATCAAAACCAGCAAGATCTGGTACCGCAGCAAGAACTACATCTACAACCTGCGCGTGTACGACAACGCCACCAGCACGATTCATGGCATCGGCATCTATTTTTTCGATAATCGTTTTCATCTCGTGCAGCATATCGAGGCCGAAACCGCGCACTACGACGGCGGTAAAAACGAGTGGAACCTGCGCGACGGCATGCTCACGGTTTTTCCCGAAGGGCAGTCGTTTCCGCTCAGCAAGCATTTTGGCGAAAAACGCCTCACCCTTCCCGAAACACCGAAAGACTTCCTCGAAATCGAGCACCAGGTGGACACCCTGCGCCTTAAAGAGCTGCGCACGTTTATCAAACGCAATAAAGAGGCTGGCCTGAACACCAAGAACTATGAGGTCGACTTCCATTCGCGCATCGCCGTGTCCTTCATACCTTTGATCATGGGCTTGCTCGCAATTCCGTTTTCGGTCAGGCCCAAACGGCAGGGCGGGCTGGGTAAAGATCTGGCAATCTGCATCGGTTGGATAGGGAGCTATTGGCTGCTTTTCAGCCTGAGTCTGTCCCTGGGCAAATCCGGAGCTTTTACGCCCTGGGCAGCAGTTTGGGGCCCCTGTGCATTGTTCTTTGCCGCGGCAATAGTGCTTGTTTTGAAGGGACGAACGGCTTAAATAATCTCATGGCTATCCTAAAGATCGTCACATTTCCGAACCCGGTTTTAAAGCAGCGCGCCGAAGAGGTTGAATCATTTGACGCAGCGCTTGAAAAACTGTCGGTAGACATGTTCGAAACCATGTATGATGCACCCGGTGTGGGACTTGCCGCGAATCAAATTGGTGTGCTCCAGCGAATTGCCGTCATTGACGTGGACTACCACATCGAAGGTGACCAGGACGACGCCGACGATGACAGCCTTCGTCGTCCCGTGAATCAAAACCCGCGTATTTTCGTAAATCCGGTGATCGTGAAAAAAAGCGTCGAGGTTCTGTTTAAAGAAGGCTGCCTTTCCGTTCCCGGCTTTTCAGAGGAAGTGAAGCGCTTCGAGAAGCTCTCGGTGAAATACCAGGACCTTGCCGGAAAAGAGCATTCGCTTGAAGCGCAGGGGCTGCTCGCCATCGCGATTCAGCATGAAATCGATCATCTTGATGGTAAGCTTTTCATCGATCGCTTGAGTATCGCCAAGCGCGGTCTTATCAAGGGAAAAATCAAAAAGGAGCGCGGCTCGGAATTCGAGCGCTCGCGCTTTCATGTGGAGCTCTGAGCATGGCAGGACCGCTACGCATTGTTTTCATGGGTACTCCGGATTTTGCTGTTCCCTCATTGCGGGCCCTGGCCGCGCGCCCCGATTTGGTCAATATACTGCGCGTCTACACCCAGCCTGACCGGCCCGCAGGCCGCGGCCAAAAAGTAACCGAGCCCCCGATAAAAATCGTGGCCCTGGAGCTGGGGCTGACCGTTTTACAGCCCGAAAACGTCAACGACGCCGATGAAAAACGCAAGCTTGCGGATCTGATGGCCGACGTCGTGATCGTCGTGGCTTATGCGCAGTTTCTGAGCCGCGCCATCCTCAATACGCCAAGACTGGGCTGCATCAACGTGCATTCCTCTTTGTTGCCCAAGTATCGCGGAGCCGCGCCGATTCAGTACGCAATCTGGAAGGGTGAGCGGGAATCGGGCGTCTCGACCATGAAGCTGGTTCCCAAAATGGACGCGGGCCCGGTTTTGCTGCAAAAAAGCACGCCTATCACCGACGAAATGACGGCAGCCGAGCTGCACGACGCGCTTGCGAACATGGGGGGCGCGCTCATCGTGGAAACACTCGAGCAGCTGCGCGAGGGCAAGCAAACTGAAAAAGAGCAGGACGAATCGCTGGTCACCTTTGCGCCGCTGATCAAAAAAGAGCACGGGCTCATCTACTGGGACAAGCCAGGCCACGAAATCCTGGCCCAGATTCGCGCCTTCGATCCGTGGCCGGGAACCTTTGGCCGTTCCACCCGGGGCACGCTGAAAATTTTGAAAGCCAGGTTTCATTCCAACGTCGAGGGCGCTCCGGCTGGCGGTGCCGCCGGCGACATTTTCACGCTTGCAGGCGGCCTTTGGGTAAAATGCGGCGACGGCTGGATCGAGCTTTTGCGCGTGCAACCCGAGGGCCGGCGCGCGATGGAAATTCAGGAATTCTTGAACGGCCTGCATAATGCCAGCTTTGGCTTTGAAAAGTCCGACGGACTCAAGGTAGAAGAGAAACACGTGGCAAAAACCGAAAACTGGGTCGAAGGCAAGAAATGACCAAGTCGAAAAAACTTATCGCTCCCTCCATTCTGAGCGCTGACTTCGCCGCGCTTGGCGAAGAAGTGCGCGCCGTTGACAAGGCGGGGGCCGACTGGATTCACGTCGACGTCATGGACGGACATTTCGTGCCCAATATCACTATTGGCCCCGTCATCGTCGAGGCTGTCAAAAAGCACACGAAGCTTCCGCTCGATGTGCATCTGATGATCGAAAGTCCGGACGATTACCTCGAGGATTTCGTAAAGGCCGGCGCGAAAATCGTGACGGTGCACCAGGAAGTGTCCAAGCACCTGCATCGCACCGTTTCGAAAATTCGCGACCTGGGGGCCAAGGCCGGAGTCTCGATCAACCCCTCGACCTCAACCGAGCTATTGATCGACATTCTGCCGCACGTTGACCTTATCCTGGTCATGACGGTAAACCCGGGGTTCGGCGGCCAGAAGTTCATTGAAAGCTGCCTGGACAAGATTCAGAAGCTCAGCCTGTGGCGCCAGGAGCGCGGCCTCGATTTTCTCATCGAAGCCGATGGCGGAATCACCGAGGCTACCGCGGCGGCCGTGTCTAAAGCGGGTTGCGACGTGTTCGTGGCGGGTTCGGCGATTTTCAAGGCCGACAACTACGAAACCGCGATTGAAAAGATTCGCTCAAAATTATGAAACAACTCCTCATCGACGGCAAATCCCTCACGCTCGAAGATATTGCCGTTGTCGCTTACGACATCGACCATAAAAGTCCAGTCAAGCTGGCGCCCAAGGCGCGCGCCAAAATGCAGGAGTCCCGCAATTTCATCGAGTCCAAGCTGGGTGGCAAAGAGCCAATTTACGGCGTCAACACGGGCTTCGGACTTCTAAGCAAGGTGCGCATCGATAACGACAAGCTCGATCAGCTTCAAGTAAATCTATTGCGCTCGCATGCCGTGGGCATCGGTTCGCCGCTTTCCGAGGCCGAAACCCGGGCGTCGATTTTATTGCGCGCCAACACGTTGGCAGCCGGCCACTCCGGCGTTTCCATTGCGCTGGTCGAAGCGTTGCTGGCACTTTTGAACAAAGGCGTGCACCCCTGGATTCCCGAGCAGGGCAGTGTCGGAGCGTGCGGCGACCTGGCGCCTTTGGCTCACCTGGCGCTGGTACTGATTGGCGAAGGACGCGCTTATTTTGGCGGCAAGCTCATGACGGGCGCAAAGGCGTTGGCCAAAGCCCGGCTCAAGCCTTACAAGGTCATGGCCAAAGAAGGGCTGTCTCTCATCAACGGCACCCAAATCATGACTGCGGTCGGCACTCTTACCTTTCTGCGCGCCGACGCACTGGCCTACATGGCCGACCTTGCCGGCGCCATGACCATCGAAGCGCTGGCCGGTTCGGCCGCTCCATTCGACGAAGACATCCAGCGCATTCGCCCGCACGAAGGCCAAATCGAAGTGGCGGCCCACATGCGCGAGCTGCTGCGCGATTCGCAGATCATGAACAGCCACATCAACTGCGACAAGGTACAGGACCCTTACAGCCTGCGCTGCATACCTCAAGTACATGGCATTGTGCGCGACTCGCTCAGGCACGTGCGCGCGGTTCTCGAAACTGAAGTAAACAGCGTCACCGACAATCCGCTCGTATTCGTGAAGGGCAAAACCGGAAAAATCATCAACGGCGGCAACTTTCACGGCGAGTACGTCGCCATTGCGATGGACCAGCTTTGTATCGCGGTAGCCGAGCTCGCGAATATTTCCGAACGACGACTCGAAAAACTCATCAATCCCGCACTGTCCGACCTGCCAGCCTTTCTGGCCAAAGAGGGCGGCCTGAATTCGGGCTTCATGATCGTACAGGTAGCCGCCGCATCGCTGGTAAGCGAAAACAAAGTACTCTGCCATCCGGCAAGCGTCGACTCTATCCCGACCTCCGCCGACAAGGAAGACCACGTCAGCATGGGCACGATTGCCGCCCGCAAAGCCCGCACCGTGGTCGAAAACACCTGGAACGTCATCGCCATGGAGTTTTTCGGAGCCTCGCAAGGCCTCGAATTCCGAAAACCCCTGCGCGCCTCCCGACACGTCGACAAAGCCTACCAAACCATCCGCAAACGCGTGCGCCCCGTGGACGAAGACCGCGCCTTCTACGTCGACATGCAAGCCATCGCCGAAATCATGCGGCAAGGCGAACTACTGCTCTAACCCGGATTGCCCGGCACATCCTTAGAAGCGCTAGCCAACTGCGCCTCCCGGGTACTGGCCACATTTTGGACTTTGGACTTGGGGTCAGGCCGGGATTCCAGCTCAACCTGTAGCAGGTCTTTGATTCTTTCTCGCAGGTCCAGACGGGGTATGTGCTTTGCCCTTTCCACCTGACTTAGATGTGCGACGTTCATTTTAAGTAGTGCCGCGGCACACGCCTGCGTAAGACCTCGCGCCTGGCGAGCCAACCGTATTCGCATCCCATACCGGTCGCGTGCGGTATGAAACGACGGTGCCTGAGCCATGGAAGTCGGACGCACCATATAATGAGGCACGTCGCGATAGGCGTCATCCTCGTGGCGAATCACGGACTTTCGAATATGCCAAAGTGGCGCGAGTTCGCGGATAACCGCTAGGGCAATGGCACGACGTTGTTGCTTGGTCAGGGTGGACTCGATTCCAAGGCGCAATCGAAACTCACCAAAATCAAGCTCCATCCTTGTACTGATCGGGCCACGAGGCATACCTGGGAAAGCATTTTTTCCGAAATCGAACATATTCCGGTGCGAAAGCAAGCACCGTACCAGCAACCGGACTTCCCTCAATCCGAAGTCCAAAGTCCAAAGTCCAAAATGTGGCCAGTACCCAAGAGATGCGCTTGGCGGGCCGCCGCCTCGTAGGGCAGGGGGTCCCGGAGGTGAAAATCGGCCTTGATGGATTGGGGCTTAAAGTTTACTTCATTAGGATATGAAAAGAACGATTCGGGCGCCCCGGGGGCGTGAGTTGAGCTGCAAGGGCTGGGTTCAGGAAGCGGCCATGCGCATGCTCATGAACAATCTGGATCCGGACGTGGCCGAACGGCCTGAAGATCTGGTGGTTTACGGTGGTATTGGCAAAGCCGCCCGTAACTGGGCCTGCTATGACAAGATTGTCGAAGAGCTCAAATGCCTGAAAGATGACGAAACGCTGCTCGTACAAAGCGGAAAGCCCGTGGCAGTTATTCCCTCGCACCGCGACGCGCCTCGGGTGCTACTGAGCAACTCCATGCTCGTGCCCCATTGGGCAACCTGGGAAAAGTTCCGCGAGCTCGATGCGAAGGGCTTGATGATGTACGGCCAGATGACGGCCGGCAGCTGGATCTACATCGGCACGCAGGGAATTTTGCAGGGCACGTACGAAACTTTCGCGGCTGCGGGGCAGAAGCATTTTAACTCCGACCTCGCTGGTAAGCTCGTGGTGTCGGCCGGTTTGGGCGGCATGGGTGGCGCACAGCCACTGGCGGTTACGATGGCTGGCGGTGTTTTCCTGGGTATCGAGATGCAAACCGACCGCATTCAACGACGCGTGCAAACCCGATATCTGGATTGTTATGCCGAATCGCTCGATGAGGCGCTGCATCTTTGCGCCAATGCCGTCAAAGAAAAGCGTGCGCTGTCGGTCGGTGTGCAAGGCAATGCGAGTGAAACGCTGCGAATTCTGCTGGACCGCAAGGTAAAGATTGATCTGCTGACCGACCAAACTTCCGCCCATGACGAGCTTACGGGTTATTACCCGGAAAAGATGTCGCTGGGCGAAGCCCACGAAATGCGCAAAACCAATCCTCAGGAGTACATCAAGCGTAGTCTGGCCACGATGGTCAGGCACGTCGAGGCGATGCAGGAGTTCCAAAAGCGTGGCACCCATGTTTTTGACTACGGCAACAACCTGCGCGGACAGGCCGAGCGCGCCGGGCATAAAAACGCATTTACATTTCCGGGCTTCGTACCGGCGTACATTCGCCCGCTTTTCTGCGAAGGCAAGGGCCCGTTTCGCTGGGTCGCGCTTTCAGGCGATCCCGAGGACATTCGCGTCACTGACGAAGCGATTCTTGAACTTTTTCCGGACAACAAGCCCCTGGCGCGCTGGATGTCGATGGCCGAAGAGCGCATTCAGTTTCAGGGCTTGCCGGCACGCATCTGCTGGCTGGGCTATGGTGAGCGTGAAAAGGCCGGTCTCAAGTTCAACGAGCTGGTGGCCCACGGGCGCGTAAAGGCGCCGATCGTGATTGGACGCGACCACCTGGACTGCGGCTCGGTGGCTTCGCCCAATCGTGAAACGGAAGCCATGAAGGATGGAAGCGATGCCGTTGCCGACTGGCCAATTTTGAACGCGCTCATCAATTCGGTGAACGGCGCTTCGTGGGTCAGCGTGCACCATGGTGGCGGGGTAGGCATGGGCTATTCCATTCATGCTGGCATGGTCATCGTGGCCGATGGAACAGCCGAAGCTGCCACCCGAATTTCGCGCGTTTTGAACTCTGACCCGGCCATGGGCGTGATTCGCCATCTGGATGCGGCCTACGGCGAAGCCGAAGACTTCTACGAATCGACAAAACCCCGGCGCTTTCAAATTCCCTTCGCGGAGTAATCGACAATGGCCCGCATTCTTTATACCGATCTGGCTGAGCTGGTAACCAACAAGGGGGTCGTACGCAAAGGCGGCGTTGGCGTAACCGAAGCCGACCTGGGAATCATTCACGACGGCGCGCTGCTTTGGGATACCTCCAACGGCATTTTGTGGATTGGCGAAACGCGCAAGATACCCGCTAAAACCGCCAAGGGCGCGCGCCGCGTGCGGCTTAAGGGAAAAATACTGACTCCGGCGTTCACCGACTGCCACACACATCTGGTTTTTGGCGGCAGCCGGCACAACGAGCTGGCGCTGCGGCTCGAGGGCGCGACCTATCAGCAAATCGCTGCGGCCGGCGGCGGAATTATCAGCTCGGTCAAGGCCACCCGCGGAGCCACCGAAGCCGAGCTTTATCGCACGGCTCGCGAGCGCCTGGTGGCGGCGCGCAGCCTGGGCATCGGCGTGCTCGAGATGAAGTCGGGTTACGGTCTCGACTGGCCCACCGAGCGCAAGCTGCTGCGAGTGGCCGCCAAGCTCAAGCGCGAATTTCGCGGGAAGATGACGATTCAGTCCACATTTCTGGGTGCGCATGCGTTCCCGGCCGAGGCGAAATCGCCGGCTCAGCATGATGCATATGTGGATGAAATTGTGGATAACATGATTCCCAAAGTCGCTATTGAAAAGCTTGCCGACGCCTGCGACGTTTTTTTTGATGAAGGTTACTTCGATGCCAGGCAAACGCGGCGCATTTTAAAAACCGCCACGCGCTATGGCCTGGAAATCAAGCTGCATGCCGACGAGCTGGCCAACACGGGGGGCGCCGCATTGGCTGCTGAGCTTGGCGCGCTTTCGGCCGATCACCTTCTTAAAATCGACGACAAGGGCATTGCCGCGATGGCTTCGCGGGCAATCGTAGCCGTGCTTTTGCCAGTGACCGCATTTTACCTGGGCCTGGGTTATGCGCCAGTTGCCCGAATGCGAAAGGCAGGAATTTGCTTTGCGCTGGCTACGGATTTCAACCCGGGCACGGCGCCGTGCCTGCACATGCCGTTCGTCATGTCGCTGGCATGCCTGCACATGGGATTCACCATGCCTGAGGCTTTCGCCGCCGCTACCTATGGCGGGGCTCGCGCACTGGGCCTGCACGCGGCGCACGGGTCACTTCGCGTGGGGAGCAAACCGCGCATCGCGGTTTTCAACTGCCCCAGCTATCAGGCGCTCATCGCGCAGATCGCTCACCCCGCGTTATGCGAAGCAGTACTGTGAGCGGGACGTATTTTACCTTGCGAAAAAACACCCAGTAGCCGGAAATTGACAGCGCCAGCCCGCCCACGACGTCGATAAGATAGTGCTGCTTCGTGGGAAGCGTGGACATCGCAATCAGCGTGGACCACACAAAATAAATCCAGAAATTCGTCCGAGACTCGCTCTTCGGCAAAAACGCAAAGGCCGTCAGAAAGCAACACGTCACATGCATTGAGGGAAAGCAGTTGCTCGGGTCATCCGCTTCGCGCACTGCCTGAAAGATACGGTAAACCAAAGGGTGTATGTCACCGGGCAGCGGGTAATCGCCGCGCGGATACGTCGTTGGAAAAAACACGAAAAACAACGCACCGAAAAAAAGCACTCCGAAATAGGACCAGATATATTTGTTGCGGGTAAG
>JACQAW010000093.1 GCA_016194725.1 Deltaproteobacteria bacterium | reverse complement strand
GTCCGCCCTGAACGCGACCGACCTTCCGCCCACGTCGCTGATGAGCTTGGCCATGCTGTGATCGGCTTGCCTGACCCCGTTTTCCTTTACCGAGATACCACTGCGGTGAATGACAGTATTGAGATAAATGTCGCGACGGCCGGTAAGCTTGGAAAAATCGGCACGAGTGGGTTCGAAGGCTTCCGTCATGCCCATCGCATTCAGTATAATGGGCAAGGACATCACCTTTTCCAGGTTGAACCTGGGCAACGCAAGCGCCACCTTGCGAGGCTTGAGGGCACCCAGCGCCGTTGCCAGGAATTCAGGCGTCAGGTTGGCCTCGATTCGCGGCAAGCCGTTTACCTCTTTTGGAAGCAGGATGAGCATCGACAACGCTTCGCCTTCATAGGGGACTTCGACGACTTTGTAATCCGGCCGCTCGGCATACTGCAAGGTCTCTTCGCTGTGCATGAAGGGCACGGAGACCGCGGTTGCCGTCAAAAGCTTGAACTCGGCAGGCTCGGTCTGATCGGCGCGAAACTGTGATTCCCACGCTGCATCGAAATTCGCGACGCTCGTGAGCAGAAAATTGGTCAAACTGTCTATCGCGCCCTGACGCAGAAAATTTTCACCGACGCTGCCGACACGATCGAAAACCCAGCGATTGATTTTCAAGCGCGCAGCCTCGACGTCAGCTCTGAATTCGATGAGCCCGGGCATCAGGCCAAACTTCTTCTCCGAGGCTTTCAGGTAAGCGTCGGCCAAATCGAAATCCCGCTGGACCCACAACCTATTGACGATTCCCAGCTGGCTCAGCGACGGCCGCAGGGACAGCATGCCCTCTTCGCGTTCGCGGGCCTGTTCCTCAGTGGCGCCCGGGTAGAGTATTTTTGTCAATTGCGCCTGCGTGCCCTCGTTGGCGGCCGAACGCAACATGAGCAGTCCCATCTCCAATGCGTAGGGCGAAAACACAAAATTATCCTGCGCGTGGCCCTCTGCCAGACGGGCACACACATCGTAGGCGAAGCCCACCGATTTCCGAGCCTGCGGCCGCGCTACTCGAGGCGCTAAGGAATTCGTGGAATTATTTTCGAACAGCACGAACCAGCCCGCCACGCCCGTGCCGACCACGAGTACGAACAAAGTCACTGCCAGCAATATACGCTTGGCTGATTCGACGATTGCCTCATTCATCGCTGAAATTAGTTTATCAGCATATTTTCAGGCGCATGAGAGCTGAGGCATAATTTGCCGGGGTCAGTCTTTCTGCCATTTATAGAAGCCTTCGCCGCTCTTGCGTCCCAGCCGGCCCGCTTGGACCATCTCTTCGAGAATCTTCGGCGGCTTGAATGTAGGGGTGCCCAGCTTTTCGTACAGAATGCGCGCGACACTGAGCCTGACATCAAGGCCCACCCAGTCCGACTGGCGCAACGGGCCCATCGGATGCCGATAACCATATTCCATGGCCTTGTCGATATCCGCCACCGAAGCCACTCCTTGCTCAACCATGCGCATGGCCTCGAGCGCCATGGCGACGCCGAGCCTGTTGGTCACGAAGCCCGGTGAATCTTTTACGACGATGGTCTGTTTTCCCAGGTCGTACTCGACCAGCTCCACGGCATGGCGCAGCCAGCTCTCGTCGGTCTTGAGCCAGTACACGATCTCGACCAGGGGAATTACCGTCGCTGGATAAAAGAAATGCAGGCCGATCAGGCGCTCGGGCCGCTTCAGCGCCAAGGCGATTTCCGGAATGCTCAGGCTGGCCGTGTGCGTGGCGTACCAGGCGTCAGGCAGCTCGCGCTCCGCCCGAGCAAGAAGCTGGCGCTTGATTTCCAGGTCTTCGACGACCGCCTCAATGACGTATGGCGTGCGGGGATTCACCACGTGCAGGTCTGAAATCAGGCGTATGCGCTCCAGCGCGGCATCCAGCTCGTCGTCCGTAACGCGGCCTATGTCGTGCTGCTTGCGCAGCGAGCGCTCTATTGCAGCCGACGCTTTTCCCAAAGTTGCGGGGTGGTGGTCCCACAGCTGAACCTCAAACCCCGAAAGCGCCATCAGCTCGGCTATTCCTCGGCCCATGGTTCCGGCTCCCGCCACCAAAACCATTTTTCTCATTCTCACAATTCATTACTACAGAATTAGGAGCGCGCTAGATAGGCCCACGTGGCCAGCGCAAGGCACTATGGCAGCAATGCCACTGTCTTGCCAAAAACCGCACGCTCCTCAAGAGCGGCATGCGCTCGGGCAAGGTCGGCGAGCTTCACCGTCGAATCGAGCACGGCCGTCAGCTTGCCGCTTTCGAAATGGCGCAGCACCTCGCAAAAGTCGCCGCGAGTGCCATAGGTACTGCCCAGCAATGCCAGGTTCTTGAAAAAGACGTGCTTCCAGTCAATCTTCAGCTCCGACCCGGCCGTGGCGCCGCAGCTCACCAGACGGCCGCCTTTTTTCAGCGCGCGAATGCTGTCCATGAAAGTGGGTTCGCCCACGTGGTCAACCACGACATCGACTCCCTGCTTGCCCGTCAAATTGCGAACCGCTTCGCGAAAGGACTCCTTGCTCGTGTTCAAAAACCGGTGCCCGCCTATCAGGCGCGTCCGCTGCAGCTTTTCTTCGGACGAAGACGTGACGAAAATCTGCAGTCCATGCATCTTCGCAATCTGTATGCAGGCCACGCTGACGCCACTGCCCGCGCCATGAATCAGAATGGTTTCACCCGGACGAATCCCAGCCTTGCCCACCAGCATCTGCCAGGCCGTGACGAAGTTGATCGGAATGCACGCGCCCTGCTCAAAGGTCAGCTGTGACGGTAAGATACTGACCTGTCGCTCGTGCACCGCAAGGTATTCCTGGCAGCCACCATCGTCGGTTTCGCCAAGCAGCCCCCAGCGGGCGCAAAGATGGTTGCGGCCGGCCTGACAGGAAGCGCAGTATCCGCAGCTGAGCGCCGGATCGATGATGACACGGTCGCCCGTTTTGAATCGCGAAACACCCACGCCCGCCTTGTCGACGATGCCCGTGATGTCGCTGCCGGGAACCAGGGGCAGCGGAAATTTATGTCCCGGCACACCACGCCGCACCCATAGATCAAGATGGTTTAGTCCGCAGGCTTTGATTTTGACCAGGACCTGCATGGCCTCGGGCGCCGGAACGGGGCGGTCTTCAAAAGAAATGCTCTCTGGTGGACCGTGTTGTTTGATGACGGCTGCGCGCATGGTATGTTCTTGAGATATGACCTACCAGTTCAGGACTGTCAATATCTGGCACAAGCTCGCGATCCTGAGTCTCGCCTTCGGATTTTTCATGGTGGGCCTTGACCGTGTTCCCGTACCCACGGTGGACGGCGCGGTACGCGCTACGATGGCACGCAACATCGTCAACAATCAGCAGCTTTGGCCTATCACCTACGAAGGGCGCGTTTTCACCGACCATCCGCCGCTTTTCCTCTGGCTGACGGCGCTTTCATACAAGCTTTTCGGCATCAACGATTTTGCCGCTAATCTGGTTCCGCGGCTCTTTGCCTTTTTGACCGTATTCATGACCGCTCTCATTGCCATTGAGTCGGGCCTGGGCGCGGGCACCGCGCTGGCTTCGGTCATCATTCTGTGCCTGACGCGCGACTTCGTTTTGAGCTCGGTGCGCGGCTACATCGAGCCCGTCATGGAGTTCTGGATTTACCTGGGACTGTATTTCACGCTGCGGCAAAAAAACCGCCGCAAGCTCTGGCCCGCGGCTACGGCAGCCATGGCCGTGTGGCTGGCCGCGTACTCCAAGGGGCCGGTAGCGCTATGGCCGTTTCTGTACTTTCTTTTTCTGCTCATCTGGAATGCGCCCACCATCCGGCGCCGCGTGCACCTGGCCAACATTTACTTTGGCACCTTCGTGCTGTGTACGGTGGTTTGGGCTTTGTGGGTAACCAGCCGCGGCGAATGGCAGTACTGGAACAGCTACTACTTCGGCCAGATCGTCTCGAGCGCGCTGCGCGGCCGCGACGGCGCGCAGACGATGGAGCCGCTTTATTTTCTGAAGATTCTGGGCAAGTTTTACTGGCCGTGGCTGCCGTTTTTGCTCTGGTCCATTTACCGCGCATTTCGTGCGCTGTTTTCGCTCGAATTTTCGAGCCGTGTATCCTATTCGTTCGTGTACATCGTCATGGCCCTGGGTTTTATCGGTGGCTTTTCGGTCATGAAATGGAAATTCTGGTACTACATCGCACCCGCCTATCCCGCGCTGGCGCTTTTCATTGCGGCGGTGCTACACGAACACTTTGACAAGATTTTCGATAAGCCCGTTTTCGGGCGTCAGGTGTTCACCGTGGTGGCGATCTGGATTTTCATCGGCTCGGTGTATCCCGTGCCTTTGCACAAGGAACGCGTTCCCGAAGTCATGGCCTTCAAGGATACGATCGTGAACTCGGCGGTCACCGGCCCCGTGTGGTTCGTACGCAATCCGATGGACCACAACATGGTGGGCACCAGCGGACAATGGTATTTCAACCGCTCGGTTCTCAAAATCACCGACAACGAAGAGCAAACCTGGGCCGCTACGAAACTCACGGCACCGGCCTGGATCATCACGGGTGCGGACTTCTGGTCGACTTGCAAAGCTACGTGGTGCGCGAAGTCGACTCTCATTCAAAGCGCGGGCAAAAGCGCGCTCGTGTACTACTCGGGCCGTTAATATTCGAGCGGGATCTTGGGCTCCTCGGCTGTCGAAGTCGGCGTACTTTTTTTTGCCACGCTGACGTTGGGAGTACCCGGCCCTCTGGGCTCATTCTGCGGATTCACGTCAACCTGCTCCTGTTCGGTGACCTTGGGGCCACGCTCTCCGGGCGGTAGCGGCGGCGGATTGCTTTCCGCATTCATGTTCATCGCGTAAGCGGGATCCCACATCGTTGCCCCGATATAGGCTTGCATATCAGCTCCAGGACGATCTGAGTTGCTGTTCGGGGGATGAGGCGAGTTCAAAAAATAATCGGCTGATGCCATCTGCGTTAAAACCAGCAGCGCCAATGCTGGCAGGCTGAATTTCATTTTCATAACTGCACTCCATTTTGAGTTTGGTCTTTTTGGCGGGAATTGCACGACGAAGCGTGGAAATTGCCGGCTCGGCGGTTTGCGGGCGAAAAACACGCGGCATTGCGGCGAGCGCCAGGGACAGCATCTGCTTTTTTACTCACCTGGCACTCACGCAATAGTTGATGGTGAACGCAATATTACGCATTCAAGGAATATCGATAGCTGCAGCTTCCGAAGTTGGAATGATCAGCCCAATAGCCAGACCACTTTAAAACCCACCGACCCGCAGCCGAATCTCGTACTCCCGCAATACGTCCAGCACTCCCGGCCCGGTCAGCGCCGTCGGGCGCACGGCACGCACGCGCTCTAGCGCGGTGACCGCATCGCAATTCAAAAGCTCCATCAGGATCGCGCAAAGCACCAACCCCGTGCGGTCGCGTCCGGCATAGCAATGCACCAGCACGCAACCCCCGGCGGCAACTTCAGCCAAACCCTCAACCGCCGCCGTGCGCACGAAACCGACGAAACGATCCACATGCCAGCCGCGCGCATCGCGGGCAGATTCCACGGCTCCACAACCGGGCCCGCTCGCCCAGCAAGCTTGCCCGGAATGAGCCAGAAGATCTTTTTCATCGCCGCAGACCCTTATCCAACGGTCCTGAGAATTTTTTCCGCGATCTTGCCCGCCGAAAAGCCGAACTTCTCGTAAAGCTCAGGGCCTTCGCCACTTTCGCCGAAAATATCCTGCACGCCCATGCGTACGAGCTTCACGCCCGAAGTAGCGCCGTCAGCCATGGCCTCGGCAACCGCCGAACCCAGGCCGCCCGTCGTGTAATGGTCTTCCACTGTGAAAATGAACTTATGGTCGCGCGCCAATGCCAGCACGCCCTCGGCGTCAAACGGCTTGAGCGTGGGAACGTTCACCAGCGTGACTTCCAGACCCTTGGCTTTCAGCAAGTCGTAAGCGCCCACGCATTCCTGCACCCCGGCACCGCTGCCCATCAACGCCACCTTTGCGCCGCGCTTGAGCACATCGAGCTTGCCCGGCTTGAACTTGTAATCGGCGCCGTGCACCGGGGCCAGATTCTGGCGGGTCAGGCGCAGATAAGCCGGATGCTTGATCGCTTCAGCGTCGCTGGCCAGATATTCGATCAACTGACGCGTCTCGATTTCGTCGCAAGGCTGAAATACCAGCATCGTGGGCAACTCGCGCATCAGCGAAATGTCTTCCAGCCCCATCTGGCTGTGGCCGTCGTCGCCAATTCCGATTCCCGCATGCGTTCCAACGATACGCACTCCCGCGCGCGCGTAAGCCACCGACATGCGAACCTGATCGTAGCGGCCCGTGACGAAGCAGCCGAAAGAGCAGATGAAGGGAACGAAGCCCGAAAGCGCAAGCCCCGCTCCGGTGCCGATCATATTGGCTTCGGCGATGCCGATTTGAAAAAACCGTTCCGGAAATTTCTTTCCGAAAAGCTCCGACTTCGTCGACTTCGAAAGATCGGCTTCGCAAACCACGACTTTCGAATGTTTGCCGCCCACTTCGGCCAGCATTTCGCCGAAAGCCTGGCGCGTTGATTTTGGTTTTGCCTGTGGATTGCTCATACCAGTTTACCTCTGATTTCTTCCAGGGCCCGGGCGCACTCATCTTTGGTGGGAGCCACGCCGTGCCAGCCAATCTTGTGTTCCATGAACGAAACGCCTTTGCCTTTTACCGTGTTGGCGATGATCAGATGCGGCTTGCCGGTTTTCTGATCAGCCTGCTTGGCGCGCTTCAGGGCTGGCAGCAACTCGTTGAAATCGTGGCCGTTGACCACCGACACATCCCAGTTGAAAGCCCGCCACTTGTCGGCCAGCGGTTCCACGTTCATGACTTCGCTGACCGGGCCGTCGATCTGACCGCCGTTCAGGTCGATAATTGCCGTCAGGCCACCGAGCTTGAAATTGGGAGCGCTCATCGCGGCTTCCCAAACTTGCCCTTCCTGCAGCTCGCCGTCGCCCAGCAGGCAGTAGGT
>JACQAW010000092.1 GCA_016194725.1 Deltaproteobacteria bacterium | reverse complement strand
AAGCGCTCGCTGCGTGGCGCCCGCCTGGTCATTTCGGTGAGTCAGTCGCTGGCCGAGGAGATCGAAGGGAATTTCAGCATCTCGCGTCCCAAGATTCGCGTGATTTCGAATGCCATCGACCCTTGGTACACCGAGCGGGTTACCGACAAGGAAGTGCGGGCCATGCGCGACCGTTTTCAGCTGCGCGGAAAATATTTTCTGTGCGTGACGGCCGATCGCCCAAGCAAGAATCTCGAGCTGGTGCAGCGGCTGGCCGAAAGCTGGAAGGGCGCCGACGAGTGGGCCTTCACCGTTCCCGGCGTCGACCTCGGATCGCAACGGCATTTTGACGTGGTCGAGGACATCTGGCTGCGCCCGCTTTATACGGCCAGCAACGCGTTGATCGTGCCTTCGCTGTACGAGGGGTTCAGCCTGCCGCCGGTCGAGGCGCTGGCTGCCGGTAATATCCCGGTCGTCTCGGATATTCCGCCCCATCGCGAAATTCTGGGTGAGGTGCTGCCCAATGAGCTGTTTTTCGACCCCAAGTCGGTCGAAGGGCTGAAGAAGTCTCTTCAAGTGCTCGCGGAAGGCGGCGAGCCGCTGCACGCATCTGTTCTTGAAAAATTCCGCGCGGTGCGCGAACGTTACTCATTCATCGAAACGGCACAGCATATTCAGTCGGTGTACCGGGAAGCGCTTAGGGGGTAATTGGCAATGGCACATATTCTGATCACGGGCGGAGCAGGATTTATAGGGTCTCATCTGTGCGAAAGATATCTGGCGCTTGGCGACCGGGTTACGGCCGTCGACAACTTCGTTACGGGCTCGGCCGATAACATCAAGCATCTGCTGAAGGAAAAGGCTTTCGAGCTCATCGAACACGACGTTTCAAACCCGTTTACGCCGGCGATGGAGTCGGATTTCGGCAAGGTCGACTTTGTCCTGCACTTCGCCTGTCCGGCCAGCCCGATTGATTTCGAAAAAATTCCCCTCGAGATTCTCAAGGTGGATTCCCTGGGGTCCTTTCACACGCTCGAGGTCGCCAAGAAGCACAAGGCCCGTTACCTGATCGCAAGTACGTCGGAAATCTACGGCGACCCGCTGGTGCATCCGCAGACCGAAGACTACTGGGGAAACGTGAACACGACCGGAAAACGTTCCTGTTACGACGAAACCAAGCGTTTCGCTGAAGCCTGCGCCACGGTTTATCGCGCGAAATACGGCGTGAATACCGGCATCGTGCGCATTTTCAACACCTATGGCCCGCGCATGCGTTTGTCTGATGGGCGCGTGGTTCCCAATTTCTGCGGCCAGGCATTGCGCAATGAGCCCATTACGGTTTACGGAACGGGCACTCAGACCCGTTCGTTCTGTTACGTGGACGATCTTGTCGCGGGTATCATGAAGCTCGTGGCTTCAGACTGCGCTGACCCGGTAAACATCGGCAACCCCGACGAATATACGATGCTGGAGTTCGCCAAATTCGTCATTGAAGCCGTGCCCGGCACCACGAGCAAGATCGAATATCGCCCGCTGCTGCACACCGACGACCCCAAGCAACGCAAGCCCGATATCACGCGGGCTAAAAAAGTCCTGGCTTGGAGCCCTAAAGTCAGCCTGGCCGATGGTATCGGCAAGACGCTCGAGTACTTCCGATCAAAGCTATGAAAGTCGCGATTATCCATGACTGGCTTGTAAGCCAGCGTGGGGGCGAGAATGTGCTTGATGCCATCTGCGAGCTTTTTCCGCGCGCCGAGCTTTTCACGCTCGTTTATGTACCAGGCCAGGTTTCGTCCAATATCCTGCGACTCAAGCGCCACACGTCGATCTTGCAAAAGTTGCCCGGCTCGGCGCAGCGCTATCGCCATTTTCTGCCTCTCATGCCGTGGGCAATTGAACGGTTCGACATGCGAAAGTTCGACCTGATCCTGAGTTCGTCCCACTGTGTCGCCAAAGGAGTGCTCAAGCGCCCAGATGCCTTTCACATGAGCTATGTGCACGCGCCGATGCGCTACATGTGGGACCGCTTCGACGAGTATTTCGCGCCCGGACGCTACAGTGCGCTGACCTGCTTTGCCGCCCGGCAGTTTCGCGGTTATCTGCAGAACTGGGACCGCAAGTCGGCAGCCCGGGTCGATCATTTTCTGGCCAACTCGAAATTCATCGCCGAACGAGTTGACCAATACTATGGCCGCAAGGCCCAGGTGGTTTATCCGTTCTGCGAAACCGGGCAGTTCGCGCGCGCACGTCAGCCGGGCCGAAACTATCTGATGGTGACCGCGCTGGTGCCTTACAAGCGGGTTGACCTGGCCGTTGAGGCGTTCAATCGCATGGGCAAGCCGCTGCTCATCGTGGGCGACGGCCCCGATAGGGACCGGCTGCACAAGCTGGCGGGCAAAACCATCGACTTTCTGGGGGCGCTGAAGGGTTCCACCATCGCCGATCTTTATTCAAAATGCCGCGCGCTGGTTTTTCCCGGCGTCGAGGACTTCGGAATCGTGCCTATCGAGGCAATGGCCGCCGGCGCGCCAGTGCTGGCCTTTGGCAAGGGTGGCGTGCTGGAAACCGTAACCTCTGAAACGGGTCTTTTTTTCGACGACAACAGCGTCGAGGGCCTGATTGCGGCTGTCGAAAACTTTGAGACGAAGACTTTTGACGAGCAAGCCTGTCGCCGCCGCGGACGCGAGTTCACCCGCGAGCGTTTTCAGGGCGAATACCTTGTGCAGCTCAAAAGCCATGCGCCTTCTAGAATTTTGTCATCTTTAGAAACTGCTGATATCGCCCTTCCGCCTGCTTAGCGGTGGTTTTGAGCAGGTTCGTAAAGCCGAAGTCTTCGACGGTAAAGCTGGCCATGACGCTGCCGTAAATAACCGCGCGGCGGAGAATGGTGTCGTCCTTGAAGATATCCTCGCCTGCGTCTTCGTGCGCCAGGTAACCCATCAGTCCGCCCGCGAAGGTGTCGCCCGCGCCAGTTGGGTCTTTGACAGTCGAGAGCGGAAGGGCCGGGGCCGCGAACATTCCGTGATCGGTGAAAAGCATGGCGCCGTATTCGCCCCGCTTCACCACCAGCGCGCGCGGTCCCATTTCACGAATGGCTTTGGCCGCGTCGAGAATGTTGTGGGCGCCGGAAAGCAGGTAGGCTTCACCTTCGTTGATCGTCAGTAGATCGACGATTTCGAGCGTTTTGAGCAGAGATTCTTTCTTGCCCGTGATCCAGAAATTCATCGAGTCCAGAGCGACCAGCGCGGGCTTTTTAAGCTGCTTGTGCACCGAACGCTGCAGCTCGGGGTCGATATTGCCCAGAAAAACATAGCGTGCGTCGACGTAATCGCCGGGCAGCTTTGGATTGAAATGTTCGAAAACATTCAGGCAGGTGGAGAGCGTCTTGGCTTCGCTAAGGTCGTTGCCATATTCGCCGACCCAGTGAAAAGTCTCGCCCTTGGCGATTTCGAGACCTTCGAGGTCGATTCCGCGCTTGGCAAGCACGTCCAGGTGCGCCTTGGGAAAATCCTGGCCTACGATGCCCACAAGCTTGAGATTCGCGAAAAAGCTGGCCGAGATTGAAAAATAATTGGCCGAGCCGCCCAGGATGCGATCAACATTGCCCGATGGCGTTCTGATCGAGTCGAAGGCAAGTGAGCCGACAGCGAGTATCGCGCGGCGGGAATCGGTGGCATTGGGCTTATTGATTGAGGCCATGGGTGCTCCTAGTTAAGACGGCACATTCCCACGAGGCTCAACGAATTTCAACATTCATGCTGTTGGAATCGTGCTGCCCCAGCCGGGTAAGGGCGAACGCTCCAGCCCCCACTCCGCCCACGAGCGCCCAGAACCACCACTTCTTGAGAATCGAAGTTGAGGGCGGTTCGGGCGTCGTGGACGTTGCCAGCCTTGCGGGATCAGCCAGAGGCAGAGGGGTGCCGTCCGGCTGTGCGGGCGGCTCCGGGGCTAGCCGCACTTCTTCCGCGGCAGCAGTCGAAGTGGCGGGAGTTCGTAGGAATTTTTGCTGAAACGGAAGCCAGTCGGTGGCGTCAAAACCCCCGGCTTTTGCCAGATAGTGCATGGTTACGCTCTCGGAACCATGACGGATTACCAGGCTGCGGGGAGGATTTTCGTGCTCTTCGCACCGCATTGCAAAATCGCGATCGCTTCCGCTCGCGGGCTGCCTTGCCTCGAGCTGAATAGTTCTGTCCGAGGCCAACGACCGGAGTTCGCCAAGAAATGCCTCACACCAGCAGCAGACTGCCGGGAAGAGGCGCCACCGCGGCTTGACACGTTACACTGATCAATACGAGCCAGATGATGTTTCGAACCATGGTTGTCTTACCTCTCGATGCCACTGCCCTGAAAGTCGGGCAAAGTGGTGCAAAAATGCGGTTGTGATCGCGACTGCGACTGCTAAAAACATGACGATTTCTAAAGCGGCCTGTCCGCATGCCTGAAAACGGCTTGGTAGCTTTCCCCATCCAGTAGAGTTGATTCCTGCGTGGCCGGAGGGCGGCAATAGCCAAAGCTTCGAATGACGAGATTCCAGCTGCGGACGTCGAGCTCGCCGGGACCGGGCCCAGCTTCCCATTCCATTGGGCCTGGCGTGCCCGCAATCTGCGCTTCCAGCGACTGAGGTCGCGATATTTCGAGCTTTGGGTTCAGATTGCTTGCGATGCCACACCGCCAGATTGTCAGCACCGCGACGCTTTGTATCTCGAGCAGCGCATCTTGAAAGCGCACAATGCCGTTCGCAATCGCTCGTCCCGCCGCAAGACCGCTTTCGCCCGCGATGGCAATGGCAATGCCCGCAATTGGAATTTTCGAACCCGACTCTTTCGCGATCTTGACCGCTGCCAGGATATGTATCAGCTGTCGCAGCCTTTGGTTGCTTTCTGAAAGTTGATTGAGCATCTGACAGCGTGGCTTCAGTACGCTGAAGACGCAGCGGTCGAGGCTCCTTTGTTGATAAAGCTGGTGCAGGCTTGCGGCCCTGAGCCATAAAATTACTCCGAAGATTGCGATGATGGGAAGCCAGACGACAACGAGCTCAAGCCCAATGGACCCCGACTGATCTCGGGTATCCAGGGGACGGGCCGCTGGAGCCTTGGATAGGGCATGTCGGGCGGCCAGGACGCTCCAGCTTTCGGTTACCGTTCGGCTGAGAAGCCGTCGGGCCAGATGAATCGAGGAAGCCCACAAGCCTAGGACTGCCAAGCCAAATACTGCCCATTCCAACAACGCCTGTCCTTTTTGCCTTTGTGCCGGTCTCATTAGAAATTTGGGAAGCCCTTGGGAAGCTTGAGCCCGCCCGGCAACTTCATGCCGCGAGGGAATCTGGGCATTTCCTCTTCGTCGTCCTCCTCGTCGCCGGCGGAGGCCGCCGTGCGACGGCCGTGCAGGCCGGACTGAACATTTCTATCGAAAGTCTTGGTGATCTGGTCGAGTCGGGACCGCACCTTGCCGCCAAAGACCTTTACGGTGCCGATACTCACGATTGCCACCAGTGCCGTCAGGGCGACGTACTCAACCAGGCTTTGTCCTTTGTTCTTTTTATTCATTTTCATGGAAACCCTCCTGCACGGGCTTGTGCAACCCCGTGCCATCGCCGCTTAAGCTTGAAAGGGGATAGTCGGTGGGCAAGAAAGCGAAATGTTGACTACTTTATTTACTGCAGCATAATGGCCAGATGGAGCCCAAAGCAGAACTGCTGGTATTCAATAAGAAAGAAATCACGGTCATCATGGTGCTTTTGGTGCTCGTGTCGCTTTTTTCGTTCACTCTGGGACTGCGTCTGGGCAAGGCTCTGGGTGTTTCGAAGGTAGAGCGCGCCGAGCAGGCGCCGCTGGCCGAAAAGTCCGAGAAAAAAGAAACCGCGACACCAGCAAGCGACCACGGCGACAAAGAGTCGGAGCACGCCGACGCCAAGGGTGAAGAAGCTGGCCTGCCCAAGGCGGCTGATTCGGCGAGGCCCGAGGGCAAAACCCCGGTATCGCCGGAATCTGGTGAAAGCGCTGTCGATACTGGAAAAAAAGCGGAAGCTCGCGCGGACTCGGAGTTCGCGAAAGAGGCCACGAAAGAGAAGCTGGTTTCGGGCAAGACTATTCCCATGTCGTTGCCAAACGAAAAGAAGAGCGAGGGCGATGGGCCCCGTTTTACGATTCAGGTTGGTTCCCATCGAACCGTGGCCGAGGCCGCCGAACAGGTGACCCAGCTGAAAGGCACGGGCTTTGACGATGCGTTTTACCTGGCGGCAAATGTGCCGGGGCACGGTACCCGCTACCGCGTAGGCGTTGGAATTTTTAGCTCCAAAGACGCCGCCGAGCGCACCGCCGGGAAGTGGAAAGCCACGAAGAAGGCGCTGCCATTTTATATCGTTCAAAGGATCAACGAATGAAGCAGGAAGTAGCGAGGGTCGAGAAGCCTTGGGGGCATGAGCTGATTTGGGCGAAGACCAAAGATTACGTGGGTAAGGTTTTGCACGTCAAAAAGGGCCACCAGCTCTCGCTGCAATACCATCGCGAAAAGGAAGAGACGATCATGCTGGCCAAGGGCCGCATGAAATTCATGTTTGAAGAGACGCCGGGCAAGCTTGTCGAAATCGACATGCGCGAAGGCGACGTTCACCATATTCCGCCCAATC
Organism: Deltaproteobacteria bacterium; assembly: GCA_016194725.1. Classification (GTDB taxonomy): domain Bacteria; phylum Bdellovibrionota; class UBA1018; order UBA1018; family UBA923; genus JACQAX01. Next base: position 1,421 of record JACQAW010000092.1, on the reverse strand, counting down.
ATCAGCATCGCATGATTGCCGTCGAAGATTGCGATATCTTCGAGGTGTCGACCCCGCAGCTGAACGACGTCGTGCGCATCGAGGACAGCTATGGGCGAAAAGGCACCTGAATTTCCTGAAAATCTGCACGTGCTGGTCATGGCTGGGGGCAGTGGTACGCGTTTTTGGCCAAAGAGCCGCGCCAAAAGGCCCAAGCAGCTGCTTGCGCTGTGGGATGACAAGACTTTGCTCGAGCACACGGTCGAGCGTTTTTCGCGGTTCATTCCCACGGAAAACATCTGGATCGTAACCACGCAGGCGTTGGTGAAGCCCTCGAAAGAGGTGCTGGGAAAGAAAAATTCCGCTGTTCGCTTTCTGGGCGAGCCGGCCGGCAAAAATACCGCCGCCTGTATTCTGTGGGGCGTGCATGAAATCGCGGCTGCCGAAGCTGGCGCCGTCGTGGCGGTCATGCCGGCCGATCATTATATTGGCGACGAGCAGGCTTTCGCCAAGGCTTTTTCCGTTGCGGTGAGTGACGCAAGCAAGGCCGGTGGAATCGTAACTTTGGGCATCAAGCCCAGCCGTCCGGAAACGGGCTACGGCTACATTGAGGTTGCAGAAGCCCTGAAGCACGGCAAGCACAAGTCGGAAGTCGTTGCCGTGAAGCAGTTCATCGAAAAGCCGGACCTGAGAACCGCGATACGCTACGTGGAGTCTGGAAAATTTCTTTGGAACGCTGGAATGTTCATTTTTTCGGTAAAAGAGGGTTTGTCGGCCTTTCACAAAACCATGCCCGAGCTGTCGGCGCTGTTCGCCGAGGGGTTTGCCAAAGGCAGGTTTTCGGCTGACGACATTTACCCGCGCATACGCAAGGAAGACGCCGTCAGCGTGGATTATGGAATGATGGAGCCCGCGATCGAGATGGGTATTCGCGCGGCCACCGTGCCGGCGGACTGTGCCTGGAACGACGTGGGTTCATTTACCGCGCTGGAAGAAATCAATTGCACCACGCTGGGCGACGTGGTGTCGCTGAACGCGAACACGAATATCGTGCAATCGGATTCGGGGCTGGTGGCCCTGCTGGGGGTAAACGACCTCGTGGTCGTGCGCGATGGCGACGTGGTGCTGGTGGCGGCCAAAGAGCGCGCGCAGGATATCAAGGCGCTGCTGGAAAAAGTTAAGGTCAAATTTCCGGACAAGCTCTGAGCATTCGAGGGCTGATATTCCCATAAGGCATACGTGACGTTCTAATTATATATTGGCCGCATGCTTGAAGTTCTCCCATATTCTCCGAGAAAAAGGGGAATCCATGTACGCCATATTTCTTTCGTTTGTTGTCTCGGCTGCTCTGGCCAGTCCATATCAACCCCATGCCCTACAAGAGCTGGGGGCACGCGTTGGCAATGAAAATATTCTGGGAAAAACGACGGTCGTGGTTTTTG
>JACQAW010000106.1 GCA_016194725.1 Deltaproteobacteria bacterium | reverse complement strand
GCGCGCTTTGTTCACGTGAGCAGTATCGTAACCCTGGGGCACAGCGATGTGCCGCGTGACGAGTCGGCGGCATACGACGCGCAAAAATTGCGGCTCGCGTACTGGGACACCAAAGCCGAAGCTGAAAGACTGGCTCTCACCGCCAATCACCCGCCCGACTTTGAGGTGATCATGGTTAATCCCGGCAGCCTGCTTGGCCCCGGCGAGAAAAACGGGCAGCTGCTGCCCTTCGTGAAAAAACTTGCCGGCTCGGAGCGGCCGTTTCTTCCCGATGGCGGCAGCGACTTTCTCGACGTGCGCGATGCCGCGAAGGGAACGGTACTCGCGCTCGAAAAGGGCAAAGCCGGGGAGCGCTATGTGCTGGGGGCCGAGAACCTTACCTATGCCGGATTCCATAAAAAATTGCGGGAGGCTATTGGCAAAAATTCGGCGCCTCGTATCGCGCCAAGATGGATGCTGGCCGCGGTCGAAAATGTTCTTGGCGCTTTCGAAGGTACGACGGGCATTGATCTGCCCATCAACGCCGCCCGTCTCAGGCGCGTCAACGGCGTTTATATGTTCCACGACCTTTCAAAGGCGAAAAAAGAGCTGGGCTATTCGCCAGGGCCGATCGAGTCGGCTTTACGCGCTATGCTCGAAGAATAGGCCGTAAATTTCGATGGTGTGCAGGCTGTCTTCCTCGATGGTCAGCGTGAGCTCGTGAGTGCCGTGCGGGTCGAGCCGGGTGGCCAGATGGTAAAGCCGCGGGTCACGAGCCACCAGTACGCTGCGCCTGAGCTCGTTGATGGCAATATCGGACCCGGCTTTGTCGTCGGTGACTGACTTGCGGTCGACGAGAACCTGCACTTTTGTGCCTTGGGGGACGTCGATGGGATTTTTTGAGCGCGAGCGGGCGACGAGGTATACGTCGGTTGCGGCGAACTTCATGGTCAGCTTGATATCGCCTTTGTGGGGCGTGCCATAAATGCTCTCGGAAGTCGCTAGCCAGCCGCCGTCCAGATAGGGGGCATCGAGTGGATAATTGCCCTCGGCGTCGTCCTTGAAGATGATTTCCTCGGCGGGCGCCTTGAAAGCGTTGGAGTTGCCCAGCCGCATGTTCTTTTTCAGGCCTAGAAATATTTCCGAGCTGGTCGAGGGAATGACGTAATCGGGATCGTCGATTTGTCGCAGCGGCTTCAAGATGGGCGGGCAGGGCAGGCCCGGGCTGAGGTCGCGCAGCATCAGCTGGATGGTATGCTCGATTTCGGCGTAATGGCCTTCGCCGACGACATCGAGATGCGTCTTGCCGGTGCCATCGAGCAAAAGGCGGCGTGGCCAGAAGCGGTTCTCGAGGCTGCGCCAGATTTCAAACTCATTGTCGAGCACGACTGGAAACGGAATGCCCAGCTCGCGCACGGTATCCATGATAAGCCTTTTGTCTTTGCCGAACTCGAAAAGCGGCGAATGGATTCCGATCGTTAGCAGGCCGGAATGCCCGTAGCGCCGGTGCCACTCGAGCGAATAGCTCAGGCTGCGCCGGCAGGGCAGCAGCGTGTGGTCCCAGATTTCGAGGTTGATGACCTTCTTTTTCAGCGTGTCCGCGATGAAGAACAGGTAGGCCTGCCCGTCGTCGTCGATGTGGCCGGTGAGCAAAGGCTCGGAGTTGATCCAGTTCGGAATGCTGATCTTGCGTGCTTCGCTGATGGACTCATCGGGAGTCTTGGGAATATCGTCGGCAAGAAATTTCAGCTGCGGCTTTTTGGCCTGCTTGGGATCGACAATAAAAATATTTTTATCCATGCCAATGTCAATTTTTCGCAACATCCGGCCGGGGCCCCCGAGTCATGCTGGTGAAAATACCAAGGGAACAAATCGCCGCCAGCGCCATGAACGTATGCCTCATGGCGATGATGAAGTTCTGCGACGAGGCGTGAACGTCCCTGAGCGACGATTGCGCATCATAGAGGTGATAGTAATGCATCAGCAGCCCGGTGCTCATGGCCGCTCCGGTAACCAGGCCGAAGTTGCGCACGGTCGCCAGCAGCGCCGACGCCACGCCAAGGTGAGAGCGCGGTACCGCCCCCATGATGGAGTTGTTGTTGGGCGACTGAAACAGGCCAATGCCGGCGCCCACGAGCATGAGGTCGAAGATCAGGCTGGTGGGGCTGGTGGAGCTGAGCCCTGAGTTCGGCAGGGCCAGCAGAGCCATGGCCAGGCACAGCAGCGCCATTCCCGCTGTCGCCAGCAGGCGGGAATCATAGATGTCGGAAAGCCTGCCCGAAATGGGGGCGACAATGAAAATCGTGAGGGGAATGGTGGTCATGATCAGGCCGACTTGCTGGGGTTTGAACTCGCGCACGTTCTGCAGATAGAACGGCAGCAGCAGCGTTATGGCGCTGACCGCGATGAAGTTAAACAGCCCCGCCACGTTTGAGGCCAGAAACAGCCGCGAACGGAACAAAGACAAATTGAGGACCGGGTCATTCACGCTCCATTCCCACAGCAGAAATAGCAGCAGAAGCCCGCCTGAGCCAAACGACACCATCTTTTGCAGGGGCCCGGCCAGGCCCAGCGCGTTTTCGCGGTCGATGGCCAGGCTGTAGCCGAACTGAATGAACATCCACATGATCACGCCAAGCCAGTCGAAGTATTGCAGCTTGCCCAGATAAATTTTCGCGCGCACCAGCCGCGGCAGCGCATGTTCGCCCGCAAGTTTGGCCAGGTCTTCGATCGTGCCGGACATGCCAAGCAGCGTGGGTACGTTCTGATGAACCAGGAACGCGCCCAGAAGCCCGAAGGGTATATTGACGAAAAAAATACTGGGCCAGCCGAAGTCGTTGACCAGCATGCCGCCAAGCGGTGGTCCCAGCGCCAGGCCGGCTGACACCACCATGGCCAGAGTGCCCAGCGCTTTGCCACGCTCATTCGTAGGAAAGGCTGCCGTGATGATAGCCGGCCCGTTGGCCATGATCATCGCGGCGCCAAACCCCTGCAGCCCACGTGCAACGATGAGCTGATCAATCGTGCCCGAAAGCGCGCAAAGCAGGCAGCCAAACGTAAAAATCAGAAAGCCGGCGTTGAACACGACCTTGCGGCCGATGACGTCGGCCAGCTTGCCGAAAAACAAGAGCAGGCCGGTAATGCTGAACAGATACGAAATCACGACCCAGCGCGAATGGGACAGCGTGGTTTTGAAAGCCAGGGTAATACTGGGCAGGGCGACGTTCACGATGCTCGAGTCGAGCGTGGCCATGAAAGTGCCGCACGCGACCGAGGCCAAAATCATCCACTTTTCTTCAACACCCTGGTGCACACTCTCGTGTTGCATATCGTATAGCTCTATTGTCGCATATCATTTTATGTTAGGGGAAGTTATGCCGAACACCTCAAACATTGAAGAACTGCGAAAGCAGGCCCAGAAGCTAAGAATATCCATCGTCGAAATGTTGACGGAGGCTCGCTCGGGGCATCCGGGCGGAAGCCTTTCGACGGCCGAAATCGTGACCGCACTCTATTTTAGCGAGATGCGTCATGACTCCAAGCGACCCAGCTGGGACGAGCGTGACCGCTTCGTGATCTCAAAAGG
>JACQAW010000105.1 GCA_016194725.1 Deltaproteobacteria bacterium | reverse complement strand
TGAGCGGCGCCTGCGGCGGCGCTCAAGTCTAAAACTTATTTCTGTTTGACCAGATCAAAAGCCGCGGTCATTTTAAGCCGCGGGACTTTCCAGTAGCCCGTCAGGTGCTGGCCGTCTTCGCTCAGCTTGCCCGAAATGTCGCCGAACGTGGTGCCCAGGGTATCGCCACCGACCGTGTACGGAAAGTTCACGGTCCGGCTCGCGGGGTTGTAGTTGCCCACGTCAGTGGTGATGTAGCGATTCAAGCCCATGGGATAGGTGATTTCGCGATACTGGTCGATCACCGCTTCAAACTGATCGTTGCTCAAACCTTCGAAGATGTCGAAGTTCAGCGTGGCTTTCAGAATAGGCACGTCGACGGTCTCGGTGGGTGAGGTGCTGGTGCGCATGTTCTGAATCGAATGCGAGATGGTGATCGTGCAGTCGTAGGGCAGGAATTTGGCTTCCTTTTCCTTGCCTTGGGGAACCTTCATGAGCATCCTGCCAGCGAAGGAGCCTTCTGCCGGAGCCAGCTCCTGAAGCTTGGATTGAGTAAGCACCGCGTTTTGCGCGTTGGTATTTTCTCTGAGTGGAGCATGTTCGTTACACCCGCTGATCATAACTGCGAATCCGATCAATAGGGTGGTGGATACTGCTAGGGTCTTCATGGCTTCAATTCCTCCTGCTTGGGTCTTCTTGCCGTGGCGATCTGTAGTTTGATATAATCGAGCTTGGTCAGGTAACGAGACTTGTCGAGTGCGCGCTGCGATTCCTGGGATGACGTGATTGCGGTGAGCACATCAAGGTTGGTCACCAGGCCCAGTTTGTAGTCGCTGGTCTGAGCTTGGTAATTTTCGAGCGCGCTCTGCGTGGCGCGCGTAAGGCTGGTGACCTGATTCAGGTCGGCCGTGAAGTTGTCGTAATCGGAGCGGATTTCCTGGTCGGCCAGGCGGCGTAGGCGGGCCAGGTTCAGCTCGCTGGCGCGTTCCTGCGAGGCCGCTTCGCGCACCTGCGAGTTGACGATGCCGCCGGCGAAGATGGGTATCGTGCCGATGATCTGGGCGTCCCAGTGCTGGTCCTGGCTGATGCCGGGACGCTTGAACCAGTAGTCGCCGGTGACGTCGATCTGCGGAAAGTGGCCGGCGCGCGCGATGGTGACGTTCTTTTCAACAGCATACAGGCTGTCGCGTGCTGCCTTGACGTCGGGGCGTTCTTCGATGGACTGCAGATAAGGCTCAACCGCGCCTGGTGAAGGCAGGGTGAGCGTTTCCGTTTCCAGAATGGGCATGTTGCGGTCAAAGCCGGTCAGAAAGGCAAAGGCTTCGCGCAGCGCCAGCAACTGGCCGCGGGTGGCGTCGTTGGTGGCCACCAGGGTGTCGACCGCCGATTTGACTGTGAGCACTTCGCTGGGCCGTGACCGGCCGATGCGCACGCGCGCGTTCAGGTCACTGATGCGCTTGGAGTCGATATTGATTTCATTGGTCACGTCGCGGATGTCCTGTTCGAGCTGCAGGATCGAGTAAAAGTTCGTGGCAACATCGCTATACAATGAAGCAGCAGCCTGCACCTTGTTGGACATGGCCGACGTGACGAGCAGGTTCTGCTGCAAGATGCCCGCGTATTCCTTCATACCGTGAAAAATGGGCTGGGTGGCCGTGAGCTTTGCGGTGGTTTGCTCGCCGGGCGCCTGCGTGGCCGCGGTAGCAGCCGGTGCGGCCTGCACCAGATAAGATGCCACGCCGTTGATGGTGGGAAAGATGGCCCCTTTGGCCTGGCGGTATCTTTCTTCCGCCTGCGCGATCAGCTCGGTTTGGGTGCCGATGATTTCGCTGCGCCTGAGCGCAGCCTGAAAACACTCGTCAAGAGTGCGTCCGTCGGTCGCGGCAAATACGGCTGGCATTGTGAGGTGCATGATGATGGAGAACATTAGGTGAATACCTCCTCGAGTGCATCGAGTCCCGAAGCGAGATCCTTCTTCGGTTTGGTGCTAAGTTTGGAAATACGTTCGGCCAGACTCTTTTGTACTGCCTTGGTAATGCGATCCATGGTTTCGCGGCCGGTGGGCGTGAGAGCCAGGTGAATTTGACGGCGATCGCTGGCTGACACCGTACGAGTCAGCAGATTGCGCCGGACCAGGCCATCCACCATGCGCGACATGGCGGCCACGCTGACGCCCTGGATGTCGGCAAGTTGGCCGTTGTTGAGACTTCCCTCTGTAAGGTGGGCCAGGATTCGGAACTGGGGAACGGTAAGCTCGGACTTGGCCAGCGCCCGCAGCTCAGTGCGAATGATACGCATCGTGCGGGGGATCACATCGAGAATCTGTTTTGCACTTTCCGTATCGTTCATAGGACTTTGGGACTTTCCGGAGTTATCAACTTCGTTTCAACTGGATACTATTGCATACTGCAAATATTAAACTGTGCAGCTTATATCGCGAATTGCCTATCCGTGTCAAGACGAGCGTCTTGAAATAGATTTGAGCAGCCTAACCCTTTGAAACTTAAATGTAGTGCAGGCCGTGATTTTGCCGTTACTCTTCGTGGCGGTCAAAGAGAAAGGCCAGTGAATCGCATTTGCCCGTAAACGAGTGGCTCAAGGCTCGTGTTTTGGGAGCAATGCCGAGTAGGCGGCGCAGGCCAGGAATGTTGTCGTGGATGAGATCCGCGACCTCGTTTTCATACGGTTTGTGGGTGTGCCCCAGCTCAAAAAGCAGCGCCCAGATGCCGAACCGAGAAAACGCGTAGTCTTCAAACGTGCCGCGGGCCGGATAGATGACGTCAGTGGAGTTGCCAATGGGGTATTTGCTCTCGACGGTGGCCGCTCGCACGAGCTGCAGAAAAACATCCAGATTGGGCGGGTCGAAATCTTTGGTGCCAAAACCCCAAGGGTAGACGACGGCGGGATGAAAGGTGTGCAAGGTGGCTGCGGCGACGATATTTCGTTCAGCGAGAAATCGTGCGAGCGCCCCCGTTGATTTGAGCAGGAATGGCCCTTCGGTTCCGCAAGGGCCGGGATAGTCGCGGTTGGGATCGAGCACCGAGTTTGGGGTATCTTCGTTTCGCTTGCGCAGGTCATAGCCATAAATGTTCAGTACGGGTACGACGTAGACTGTAAGTCCGGGCAACGGCGCTGCCGCCAGCGACTCGGCCAGCGCCTTGGCCACTTCGGTGGCGCCGTATTCGTTGCCATGATGCGTGGCCACGACCAGATGAGCTACGGGGCCCGAGCCGATCTTGAGACCTTCGATAACCTGACCGCTATCAGAGCTTCCCACCGTCACCAGCTCCACCACATCGGAATGCATGACGGCCAGCTGCCGCATGAACCTCTGCACGTCGACATACTTGTCATTAAAAATAGACGCCTGGGCCTGAGCCAGCAAGGCAAGGGCAAGAAGCTTGATGAACACTGAGGCTACTCCAGCAAAAGATTTTTAAGTGCGTCTTCCCAGTGGGTGGCGGCTGAAAAGTTCAGGGCATTATACTGGCTCAGGTATTTGCTGAACCATTTCTTTTCGCCTGGCAGCCAGATCGAGATGCCCTTGGCCAGTCGCGGATATCCAGATGTCACCTGGTTGGCGATGACGTAATCGGCCGCCGCCCGGCGCACGCCACCGAATACATCCTGACCAAGGCCTTCGATTTTCTCTTTTTCGAGCTGCTCCAGGAAATCCAAAAAATCCTTGTAATCATTTGTAATGGTGAGCGCTTCGATGCGCGCGTTGTTCACCTTTTTTCTGTCCGTGGTGCTGCCCAGCTTCGAAAGCCTGGTGCCCAGCAGTGCTATGGCCTCGGTCAGAGCTTGAGTCTTGCCCAGGTCATACACCGAAAACGTCGCATCCTTTTTTCCGTGCACTCCGCCTTTGAAGGAAGAAACGTATTCCGAGGCGATCAGCCGCGCGATGTCTGCCGCCGAGGTGTCCTTGCGGGCATGCCATTTGCGCAGAATCTGGGCATAGGGCCAGCCCCGCAGCGGAATGTCGATCTGGGAACCGGCATAGATTTCGACGTTCGCGGCCAGCTCGCTGGCAATCTCGATCATGCCCATCTCGCAGGCGTCGCTGGCGTACACGTCGACTTTATGCCCGATGATCTTTGCGGCGTCACGCAGCACCCAGCCCAGCTGCTGGGTGGTGATCCAGTGGTGGGTGAAGTCGTCGTGGCTGATGTCGACGCCACGAGCACGGTTTTCGTGCCAGCCCGTGCCGTGGTCCCAGACGTCGATCAGGTAATGCCGGGCCGGGTAGTTCGCCGCACCCCAGGCGATAAAATCGACCAGCTGGCGCCAGTCGCCCATATCGGCCCGTCCCAGGTCTTGCAGCACCGGCGACCTGACCTCGTCGGGGGTATTGCTCTTGACGATGTACCGGCGATCGACTTTTTTTCGCTCGTAGCTTGCCCATTGCACCACGACGTTGACGCGGTCACTCGAACCCACCTGTTCCATCTCGAGCAGGTTGAACTTGGCCCAGTCGTCGAGGTTGTTGTTGCCGTTCAGAAAAACCAGCATCGTCCAGTCTCTGACGGGCTCTGACGCCCGGACCAGGCCGGGCGTCAGAAACACGAGTGATGCGAGAATCAGAAGCGCCGGAGCGAGGTGCTTCATTTCGTGCAGTCCTTGCAGTAGGCGTAACGAATCGTGTCGCCGGTGTCGCAGGCCAGATGCAAGCCGCCTTTGGCATCAAGATCCATGCGCGAGTAGTAGCAATCGTCCTTGTTTTTCGTAAGCGCGTAGATTTCCCACTTTCCGCCGAGGTTGCGCGCGTACATCAGCTTCCGGTGAAACTTGTCGGAGTAGCTGACGTGGGGCCGATCTTTGGAGTCGAGCACCAGGTATGGAAAGCCACCGGTGTCTTGCTGGCTGTACTCGCCGCCTTCGATGAGCTGCATGGTCCAGGCGCCATCGGGAGCGTTCGTGGCGTACATGAGATCGCTGGTTTTCATGAACTTGTCGTCCATGCGGTTGAACGCGATGTGGATGAACCCCTTGGAGTCGAGGGCCAGCGAGTTTTTGATCGTCTGATCGGCGATGGCCGTGGTTTCCCACGTTCCATTGGCCGTTTTGCGCATGAGCTTGAGATCGCCGTTGGGATACGCGGTTGCTGTCGACGTGACGATGGGCAGCCCGTCGGCGCCGATGACGAGTTGGGTAAACCAGCCGGCGCTCATGCTGTCGTCGATGACCTCGAACGTCCAGGCGTCGCCGACCTTTGTCGCGATCTGGAGGGCCGACTGGTTGACGTCATTTTTTGGAAACACCGTATTGGCGACATAGATATTTTCGCCGCTCACCGCAAGCGAGGTCCAGTAACCGCCCGAAACATTTCCGACCGTCTGTGTTTTCCAGGGGCTGTTCTGGGTTTTGTAGGCGTACTGCAGCCGGGGGTACTTATAATGATTCGCGTAGACAAGGTGAATGGTGCCATTGGCGTCGAACGCCATGCTGGGCACCCAGCCTGTGGCATTCTTGGCGTTATCGACGGTCGACGTGGCCCATTTTCCGTCCAGGCCGCGGACCGTATACCGGAGCTCGTCATTCTTGCACGGAGCATCGGTGCAGCCCGTATAAGCCAGGTGGACCTGACCGTCCGCCGTCGCTTTGATGGCGATCTGGCGATTGCCGTTGGAAGAACGATCAACTGTTTCAATTGACCACTTTGGCGCTGGCGCGGCATGCGCGAGGCCCACTGCAAGCATGAGATGAAGAATCATTAAATAGTCCCCTTTGTTGGCTTGGTTGCCAACAGCGTAAGGACGGCTTAGGGGTCTGTCAAAAAAAATCGACTCGCTGGTTGGTGGTCTCCAGGGATGACAGCATGCGATAGAATCGTGCCGGGTCGCCGGGGGCCTGTTTCGACTTTTCGCCACGCATCCGCCGCTCGAAGCCCGCATCAGGCGGCTGCAAGAGAGCGCGGGTATTTCCCGCGCTCCCCGTGCCGCTTAGGCCGCTTTTTCTTCCTTCTTTGTTTCGTTTCCCAGCAGCCTGTCTATGATGCCGCCCTTGCCGGTTTCCTTGATTTCGATGGGCTTGGATTTCGTGGCTTCGGTTTTAGGCACGGCGATGTGCAGAACGCCGTCGCGAAAGCTTGCTTCAATTTTGCTCGCGTCCACATTTGAGGGCAGGGTGAACGAGCGCAGGAACGTGCCGTAAACCCTTTCCGATGCCAGATGGCCGCCTTTTTCACGGCGTTCGACCTCCTCTTTGCGCTCGCCAGAGATGACCAGCTGGCTGTCGCGCATCTCGATCTTCAGGTCATGCTTCGAAACGCCGGGCAGGTCAAAACTGAGCAGATAAGCATTTTCGGTATCCTGTACGTCCACGGGTGGCATGAACGCGTTAACTTCGTCCAAGGGCTCGAACAGATCGGGCACGGGTGACCAGAAATCATCGAACATCCGGTCCAGGTTTTTTTGCAGAAGCGAGATTTCGCGCAGAGGGTTCCAGGACCCGCGTGCTCTTTGGGTGACGGGCATGTTTCGGTTGCGGTGTTTATGAATGTTCATGATGAGTTCTCCTTTTTGAGGGGTGAGTGGCTCGTGCACTGAGATGATGCACGAACCAGTTTTTGGCATGTTCGGCGACCTCTTCGAGCGTGCCTGGCTCTTCGAAAAGATGAGTTGCGCCGGGAACGATGGTGAGCTGGGACTGCGCGAGCCGCGGCAGCATGTTTTGGTTTAACCTCAACACGACGTCGTCTTCGCTGCCCACGAGCAGCAAGGTAGGTGCCTTGAGGTCATTTAAATTTCCCTGTGCCAGGTCGGGGCGCCCGCCGCGCGAAACCACGGCGCTGATGCGCGTGCCCAGCTCGCAGGCCGCTGATATTGCGGCGGCGGCGCCGGTACTTGCGCCGAAGTACCCCAGAGGCAGGTGCTTTGGGGCAAGGCTGTCTTGCAGCCAGGTGGTGGCGAGCACCAGGCGCGCGCTGAGCAGTGGGATGTCGAATGTGTTTTCGCGATCCGCGGCTTCTTCGGGGGTCAAGAGATCGAAAAGCAGCGTACCCAATCCTGCTTTGTTGAGCACGCGCGCGACCTGGATATTTCGAGGGCTGTGCCGGGTGCTGCCGCTTCCGTGCGCGAAAAGCACGACACCGAGCGCTGGCTCGGGAATAGCAAGAGTTCCCGGAAGCCGCAGCAGGCCATCGGTAATGACGACGTCATGATTTTGATTCATGAGCGGGCACCAAGCAAAATCGATGCCGGGCAGCTCGCAAAGCATATTGTTTGCAAGTGCAAGGGTGAGAGGAAAGGCGGGAACTTGAAATGAAACGAGGAGCGTCAGCCGTATGGCAGGGCAGCTTGAAAGAAGGGGCAGGAAGCGTTTCAACCGACAGTACCGCTCTCGAAAATGCCGCCTACTCGTATGGGGCGCGTTTTAAAATCGGGGAAAAGGTTGCGGCCGACCAAACCAATCCCGAAGAGCTGATTGCCGCTGCTCACGCGGCCTGTTTTTCGATGGCGTTGTCGGCCCAGCTGGACAGCGTGGGGCTTACGGCAACGACTGGCAAATCACCGAGTCCCGGCTTGAAGTTTCCGCTCACGTCCCAGGTGCCGACGTGACTCAGTTCGAAAAACAGTGCGAAGAGGCGAAAATGCATTGTCCCATCTCGCGGCTGCTCAACGCAAAGGTGACTTTGAGCGCCTATCTTGAAGCGACCGATACCATGGGCCTTGTGGGGTAAGGCGGCCGTGCGGTAAGATGTTGCCATGCGCACGCTGTATGTTTCGTATGATGGGATGACCGATACGCTGGGCCAGTCCCAGGTCATTCCCTATCTTGCCGGGCTTGCCGCGGCCGGGCACGAGATTCATCTTCTGAGCTGCGAAAAGCCCGACCGCCTCAAGGAACACGAGACCGAGATTCGCGAGCTGCTCGCGAGCCATCGCATCGCGTGGCACCCGATTTTCTATCATAAGAAGCCGCCCGTTTTTTCCACCGTCTGGGACCTGGGCCAGCTCAAGCGTCAGGCGCTCGCTTTGCACCGCGCGCATGGCTTCGAGGTGGTGCATTGCCGCAGCTACATTCCGTCGCTCGTGGGCTTGCTGCTCAAGCGCCGCCATGGCGTGCGGTTCATCTTTGACATGCGCGGCTTCTGGGCCGACGAGCGGGTCGATGGCGGCCTTTGGAACTTGAAGAATCCGCTGTATAAAGCGGTTTACCGCTATTTCAAGGCGCGCGAGCGCGAGTTCCTGCTCGAAGCCGACCAGGTCATCAGCCTGACTCATCTTGCGAAAGAAGAGATCATGAAATGGGACCTGCCTGGCAAGGAGCGGCTCAAGATCGAAGTCATTCCCTGCTGCGCCGACCTGTCGCATTTCGCGCGCGGCAAGGTAACGAAGACGATGCAGACCGAGCTGCGGGCCAAATTCGGCTTTAGCGCGGGCGACTTCGTCGTCTGTTATCTGGGCTCGATTGGCACCTGGTACATGCTGCCCGAGATGCTCGCATTTTTTCGCAAGCTGCTCGAGAGCCGCGCCAATGCCAAGTTCTTCTTCATCACGCCCGACAATCCCGAGGCCATTCGCAAAGCTGCCGCGGCTGCCGGAATAGCAGCTGATCGCATCGTGGTGACCCGGGGCACGCGCAACGAGGTGCCGTCGCTGCTGAGCCTATCCAATATGAGCGTGTTTTTCATCAAGCCCACCTATTCAAAAATGTCTTCGTCGCCCACCAAGCTGGGCGAGCTGCTGAGCATGGGCATTCCGGTGGTCATGAACGCCAAGGTCGGCGACAGCGACTGGATTGCGGCGCGCTACCACCTGGGCGAAGTGGTCAGCCGTTTTGAGGACGCAGAGTACGCGCGCGTGGTACGCAATATCGATGCGCTGCTGGGGATTCCGCCCGAAAAGCTGAGGAGCGCGGCCGAAGAATATTTTTCGCTTAGCCTGGGCGTCGCGCAATATTGTCGGATTTATTCGGCGTTATGAGGTGGAATTTCGCGCTCATATTGTTTTGGGTTGCTGCTTTAGGATTTCCAGCTGCGCAGGCCGCGGGCCTGACCGTACGGCCAAACGGATTTTATGTGGGGCTTGCCGGAGCCAGCGCGCACGGTGAGCTGACGTTGAACTTCATGCATCGCTTTTCGAGCAAAGCCAAACTTTCGCTGGGCGCGGGCCTGGACGAGAGCCGCATGCCGCTGGGACAGGGCGGGCTGGCCTTTGCTCCGACCTACTGGCTCATCAAACCCTTTGGTGGCGCAATTGCACTCATGCCCACGGTGGGTGGCGTGGTTGGCTATCGAACCATTGGATATTGGGGCATGCTTACAGTGGGTCTGGGCATGTTCGGCGAGCGCCTGTATTTTGAGCTGGGCGGCGCGGTCTCGACCATGTCCGGCTCCAGAATGCGCAGCTACATCAACCTGGGCTGGTTTTTTTAAAAGGCTGTTTCATTGCGGGCATGGGACACATGCCTCAACCCGCCTCATGCCAATGGCCTTATTCTCGCTTCGCTCGAATTCGGCGTGGTCAACCCGGGCTTTTTATTTGAAACAGCCTCTAAAGTCGGTAGTCGGGGTCGGGCGGGCCCGCGGGCCGGTCGTAGGGCCGTAGCGGCAGATACCACCAACCTACATCGTGCCACTTTCCGAATTTATAACCCACGTTCGCATACATCGCCGTGGGCTTGAAGCCAAACGACTCGTGAATGGCCACGCTGGCGGCGTTGGGCAGGGTGATGCCACCATACAGAGTGTAGTAGCCCTGTGCGCGCAGAATGCGAAAAAGCTCGGTATAGAGTTTTTTTCCAATGCCCTTACGGTGATGAGTCGACGCCAGATAAACAGAAACATTAGCCGACCACTGGTAGGCCGCGCGCTCATGGTGCCGGCCGGCATACGCGTAGCCCACGATCTTTCCCTCGTCCTCAAAGACCAGCCAGGGGAGACACTTCATGGTATCGCGAATGCGTCGCCGAAATTCGTCAACGCCGGGCGAATCGATCTCAAAGGTAATGACTGTATCGCGAATGTACGGCTCATAGATGAATAGCAGAGCTTGGGCATCGGCCTCGGTAGCCAGGCGAATATTGGAATTCATTACCATTTTCTACGTCAAGACGCGCGGGCATGCAATGGTGGACCACGGCTGCCAGGTGCGGTACAGAACGGCAAGGCGGTGAATGCTTGGAGTCTTTAGTAGCCCGTGGTTTGGTAGCTGGTTTGGCGACTGTTATAATGATGGCGGGAATTGGTGCCCAGGCGGCGGAGCGTGGTCCGGAATGCCGTGAGCAGCTGGCTCAGGATTTTTTAATTCGCTCCAGCATGCTCAAGGACAAGCGTGGGTTTGCGCGCGCCGTGCAAAAGGCGATACATTATCGGGTCGAGCATTACGGTTACGTCGATGGGGCGCCGCTGACCAAGGTCAATCCGAAGTCCGCGGTCGAGCTGTCGCGCGAGACCCGATTTCTGGGTTTGAAAGTGCGCCTGAATGCGAAGATTCTGCCGGCGCTGGAATGCGCCGAACGCGCGGTGATCGAACGCTGCACCGACCTGGGCACTGGCAAGCGCTATGCACCCCGGCGGCTGAGCGGCATTCGCTACAAGAACACCTACCGGGGCGGCGAGATCTCAAATCACATGTTCGGCACGGCACTGGACATCGACCCCGACCGTAACCCGTGCTGTGGCTGCGTGCCCCCATGGTCCGATGTTCCTCAGTGCCGCCGGCACGTGAAGTCGATCTTTGAACGCATGGAAATGCCACGCTGCTGGGTAAACGAGTTCGAGCGGTTTGGCTTTTACTGGCTGGGCTGGGACGCGATGGGCGATACCATGCATTTCGAGTTTCTGGGCGATCCGGACCGAATTCTGATCAGGCCGGAGTACTAGGCCGTCGCTGCAGCCGAATGCGAATCGCGGCTACCAGCGTGCCCAGCGCTGCGCCCAGATAAGTGCCCCAGTGGGCTGCGTGCACCACGGCAAAAGCATAATCCGGGCGCACGAGTGGCGTTACGGGCGCCGGCGCACGAACGTGCAGTGCCTCGGCCAGGCGGTGCAGGCCCATTTCGACCAGGATCGAAGCGTAGGTGCGCTTGAACTCCACGAGGGCACCCATGTCGTAAAGGTACAGCAGCTTGCCGATAAAGGTCTGGCGGGCAAGCATGCCAAAAAAACAGGCCAGCGCTACCGAGAAAAAAAACGGCCAGGATAATTTCCGGTAGAGCGCGGTGTAGGGCAGCTGTCTGCGCAGCCGTGACGGATTATTGAGCACCAGAAAAAGCATGCCCACGAGCAGTCCGATGAAATAGCTGGCCTGCACCGCGAGGGACATCAGATTCATCGTGAAATCCTGCTCGGGCAGGCCCTTGCCCAGGGTGAAATATTCTTTTGAGATATTCGCGGTGATTAAATCATGGCCCATGGCAAAGGCGATGGTGAGGGCCATGACGCTGAAAAGAAAAAGGTACTCCCTGGCTCTTTTCGGGTTTGTGGGATTTTTTTGCCAGTCATAAATGCCGAAAACGGCGAAAAAAAGCACCGCGAGGTAGAGGCGGTATTGCAGCGGCACGATCTTTTCAAGCGGGTTGAAGAGCTCCACGCGCGCTAGATGTCTATTCTCATGAACATCGGCCGGTTAACCAGAAACGTAAGCTGGCTCACCGAATGGTTAGTCAGGCCGATTCGGGGAATTAAAAATTTGCTGTTCACCAGATCCTTGGCGTTGAAGGCCATGGGGTTGCTCGAATGGATGTACCGGTGCCCGCTGGAACGGCAAACGTTCAGCACGCGGTCGTTGTAATGGCGAACTTTGCCATAGGGAATCGCCAGGTGGCGTATGCTTTTTCCGATGAGCTCCTGAAGAAAATCCCGGTTGCCCACGATTTCCAGATTTAAATCCGAATCGCTGCAGGAAGGCAGCGCCCGGTGGCTGGTGCAGTGATTGCCGATGATGATGCCGTGGTTGGCCAGGCTGCGCACGTCGGGGGCCGTCAGGTAGACCCGTTCGTCAAACGTCGTTTTGAGGTCGGGATAATCTTCGGAATATTTGAGATGGTTTTCGGCCACCGCCAGGCCGTTGATGAATACGGCGAAGGGCAGGCCTTTGGCGAACATCCAGGGAAACACCGTATCCTGCACCGACTGAAACCCGTCGTCGAACGTCACGGCCGCCAGCGGTTTGCCTCGGGCCACGAAGACGGGCGATACGATCTCGTCGAGCGAAACGATGCGGTAATGCCGGGTCAGCCATTCGATCTGCTGCTTGTACCGCGCCGGAGTAGTGGAATACAGTTCGGAATATTGCGGCGAGCTTTCGTCCGAGACGTCGTGGTAAAGCAGCACTACCCGCTGCGACCTGGGCGCGAGGACTTTTTGCGACAGACTTCTGATGGCGAGCTCTTTAAAGGGATTCATTTCTTTTAGACCCGAGTTTTCATTGTCAGCCAATTGTTGCGGCAGCTCAAGAATATACGGGGACCAATTTTTCTATTCCACCGATTGTGCGCTGAGTATAGAATCTAATGATGCGGAAATCGCAGAAGAATCCCTCTGGAAAAAGGAAAATTGTGCAGGTCTTCGCCCGAATCGAAGGCCGCGCCGTGCCTTTTGAATGGATCGCGGAGTCGCGCATCTCGAAGGATTTTGATCTGTCGTTCGTCATCTTGAATCCGGGGCCCAGCGAGTTTGAGTCGTGCATTCGCGCCACCGGGGTTCCGGTACTATCTTTGAAGTACCGCGCGAAATCCGCTCTGCCGCGCGCCATTTACGAGCTGGGGGCGCACTTCAGGGCCCACCACCCCGACATCGTGCACACGCACCTGGCAGATGCCAACGTGGCGGGCTTGCTGGCGAGCCGGCTGGCGGGCGTGCCGGGCCGCATGTACACGCGCCACCATTCCGACTTCAACCATATCTATTTCCCCCATGCGGTTTATCAAGACCGCTTCATGAACAGCCTGGCCACCAAAATCGTCGCTACCTGCGAAACCGGGCGCCGGGTGCTGATGGACATGGAAGGTGTTGCCGACGAGAAAATCAAAATCGTGAATTTTGGGCTCAAGATGGAGCTGTTCGATGACGTGACGGATGAAAAGGTCGAAGAGCTGCGCATCAAGTACAAGACCAAAGGCAAGTTTCCGGTCGTGGGCGTGATTGCGAAGTACATCGAATGGAAAGGCATTCAATACGTCATCGAGGCGTTCCGCGAGCAGGTGCTCAAAGCCTACCCCAACGCCTGTCTGGTGCTGGCCAATGCCTTTGGCCCCGCGCACATCAAAGAGATTCACCGGCTGCTGGGCCAGCTGCCCCAGGGCAGCTACAGCGAAATCAAATTCGAGGGACAGCTGGGCGCGCTTTATCGCTTGTTTGACGTCTTCGCCCACGTGCCGGTAGACCCGGTTTGCGAGGCGTTTGGCCAAACCTACATTGAAGCCCTGGCTGCGCGCATTCCCTCGGTATTTACCTTGTCCGGCATAGCCCGTGAGTTTATCGAGCATGAGCGCAATGCCCTGGTGGTCAACTTCAGGGACAGCGAGGATCTGGCGAAAGCCCTGCTGCGCTTGCTTGCCGAACCTGATCTTGCCCAGCGGCTGAGCCGGCAAGGGCGCAAGGACATCGAGACTTTGTTTCCATTGAGCCGGATGATCGACAGTTTGCACGAGCTGTATTCATTATAACGGCTGCGGAGCGTTAACACTTTGTCGGATGCGCATCTCCTGATAATCTTGTCTCAATGAAAGTGCTCCAATGAAGATGGTCCAATGAAGCAGGCGTTAAAAACTCTGTATTCGCACCTTCCTTTGAAGAGAGAGCTCTTCACGGTTTTGCGTTCCGTTTACAGCCCGCCGAAATCGGTCTATCAGCACCTGCATTTTCGCGGGCCCTTTACCGTACCCATGGGTGAGCGAAAATTCCTGATTCACCATTATGGCACCAACGTCGAGAACATCCTCTTCTGGGAGGGGCTGAGCGAAACGAGCCCTGCCGTCGGGTCGGATTGGGAAGGCGTTTCGCTGGCTCTGTGGATGAAGCTTTGCCAGAAGTCGCGGTTCGTACTGGATGTGGGCGCCAACACCGGAGTTTTTTCGCTGATCGCCAAAACCATGAATCCCGCTGCCGAGGTGCATGCCTTCGAGCCGGTGACCCGGGTGTACGAGCGGCTTTGCGCCAATAACAAGTTGAATGGGTTCGATATCCACTGCGTCGAAAAGGCGCTGTCGAATTTCGACGGGCAAGCCGAAGTGTACGACACGTTTGACGAGCATACCTATTCGGTCACGGTGAACAAGAACCTGCACGACCCCTGGATCAAAACGCGCAAGGTGATCATCAAAACGGTGCGCCTGGATACCTACCTGGAAGCGCTGGGCGGGAACCCCAAAATCGACCTCATCAAGCTGGACGTGGAAACCCACGAGCCTGAGGTTCTTGAAGGAATGGGACCTTATCTGATGCACTCGCGCCCGCCCATGCTGGTCGAAGTTCTTTCTGATGAAATTGCCGCGCGCGTGGAAGAGCTGGTCAAAGACCTGGGCTATCTATATTTCAATATCAGCGAGGTGGGCAAGCCGCGCCATCAAAAGCACCTGTCTAAAAGCGATCACTTCAATTTTCTACTGTGCGACCAGAGCCGGGCCGCTGAGCTTGGGCTCGAAACCTGATCAGATGTCCAGAAAGCGCATTCTTCTCATCTGCCCCAATCCCGAAGATGAAGCGCCCGGGCAGCGCTTGAAATATGAGCAGTACTTCGACTATCTGCGCGCCAACGGTTACGACATCACCGTTTCGCCGTTCATCACGAAGGCGTTCTGGCGCATCATTTACAAGCCGGGGCACTACGGCCGAAAGATTCTCTGGACCCTGTGGGGTTATGCGCGCAGGCTGTACGATCTGGCGCGCGCGCCTTTTTACGATGGCCTTTATATTTTTCTCTCGGTCACGCCCTTTGGCACATCGTGCTTTGAGCGGCTTTACCGCGTGGCTGCCCGAAAAATCGTCTATGACATCGACGACCTGGTTTTTCTGGGAAAAACAAGCAGCGCCAACAAGATCGTGGGCTGGCTTCGCGGACGCTCGAAGTATGTTTATCTGATGAAATGCGCCGATCATGCCATCACGTGCACGCCTTACCTGGACAAGTTCGTGCGCCAGTACAACCGGCGCACGACGGATATCTCTTCGACCATCAACACCGATACCTATGTGCCGTGCAACAGCTACTCGAATCGCAGCCAGCTCGTCATCGGCTGGAGCGGCAGCCATTCCACGGCGCCCTACCTGCATTTGCTCGATGGGGCGCTGGCGCGGCTGAGAAAAAAAATCGACTTCAAGCTGCTGGTGATCGGCGATGCGGGTTTCACGATGCCGCCCGGAATCGAAGTCGAAGCCATTGCGTGGCAACAGGCCACCGAGGTGCGCGACCTGAGCCGCTTCGATATCGGCTTGTACCCGCTTCCCGACGAGGAGTGGGTTTACGGGAAAAGCGGCTTGAAGGCCTTGCAGTACATGGCGTTGGGCGTGCCCACGGTTGCCGCGGCAATTGGCACCAATTTCAGAGTCATCGAAGACGGCGTTTCGGGGTTTCTGGTAAAGAACGAAGACGAATGGCTGGAGCGGCTCGAACGCCTGGCCCTCGACCCGGCTTTGCGGCGGCGGCTGGGCGAAAGCGCTCGGCAGCGAGTCGAAGCGCAGTTTTCGATCAAAGCCAACCGCGACACCTACCTTGGAATATTCCGGAGTATCTATGGATAAGAAAAAGGGCGCTAATCAGGACGCAAACGTCGTCAGCGGATTTGGCGACGAGTGGAGCCGGTTTGACCAGAGCACGCTCGACTCCAAAGAGCTCGACGAGCTTTACCGGCTTTACTTCGGTATTTTTCCGTTCAAAAAGCTGGCGAAAAATGCGGTGGGCTTTGACCTGGGCTCGGGCAGCGGCCGCTGGGCCCGCTGCGTGGCGCCGCGCGTGGGCAAGCTGATCTGCATCGACGCGAGCCGCGAGGCGCTGGCCGTGGCCCGGCGAAATCTTGCGAGTCAGAAGAACTGCGAGTTCGTCAACGCGTCAGTGGGGCAGCTGCCACTGGCTAATGGCTCGATGGATTTTGGCTACTCGCTGGGCGTTTTGCATCACGTGCCGGATACCGTGGCCGGCCTGCGCGAATGCGTGGCCAAGCTGAAGCATGGCGCGCCGTTTTTGCTGTATCTGTATTACGCCTTTGACGGGCGCCCCATCTGGTTTCGCGGCCTGTGGAAGGCCAGCGACCTGGTGCGCCGGATTATCGCCGGCCTGCCGCATTCGGGCCGCTACGTGTCCAGCCAGCTCATGGCCGGATCGGTGTATTTTCCTTTGGCCCGAACCGCGTGGCTGCTCGAGAAGCTCAAGGTGAACGTCGAGAATTTTCCGCTTTCATTTTACCGCCACCGCAGCTTTTACACCATGCGCACCGATGCGCTGGACCGGTTTGGCACCCGCCTGGAACAGCGCTTTACGCGCGAGCAGATCGAAAAAATGATGCAAGGCCGGCTTTTCCTCGTAAAAGGTACACGCTCGTGTCGGGCGTGAACACCATTAATGAGGCCTGGCTCGCGGCCCGCGGCTTGGTTGCCGGTGGTTTTACCGATGAGGAGGCCATCAGGGAGTTTGAAAAAAAATTCGCCGAATCGGTCGGAACCGCCGAGGCCATAAGTTTCGGAGCCGCGCGTATGGGGCTTTACGCGGTACTCGAGGCCCTGGATTTCAAGCCTGACGACGAGATTATTTTGACCGGCTACACCTGCGAGGTGGTGCCGAACGCGCTGGTTTTTCGGGGGCTGAAGCCGGTTTACGTGGACATCGACGCCGTAACGTTCAATATCGACGCGGCAAAAATAGAGGCAGCGATAACCAGGCGCACCCGCGCCATCATCATGCAGCATACCTTTGGCGTGTGCGCTGACGTGGGCGCGATTCGTGAAATCGCCGAAAAGCACGGGCTGCGGGTGATCGAGGACGCCGCGCACTCCAAAGGCACCAGCTGGCAAGGCGTGCCCTCGGGCGCGCTGGGCGAGGTGGCGGTATTTTCGACTGACCGCTCGAAGATGTTCAGTACCCTTTTGGGCGGCATGGTGACCACCAGCAACCGCGAGCTCGCGCGGCGTCTGCGAAAGATTCAGGGGAATGCTCTGTTTCTGGACGACCGCACCGTGCGCCGGATTCTTTTTTCGCTCATCTTCGAGGTGGTTTTCTATTCGCCACAGCTGCTGTGGCTGGGTTTGAGCGTGCGCACGCTGGGCGAGAAGTTGGGCGTGTTTTTTTATTACTATGATCTGATGCTCGACGCTTTTCCCGCCAACCACCCGTATCCTAGTAGACTTTCGGCGGTGCAGGCGCGCATCGGCCTTTCGCAGCTGCAGATTTTTCCTGAAAACCTGAAGCATCGCCGGGAAATCGCGGCCTGGCTGCAGTCGCGGGCGGGCTGGTACCACTCGATGGCGCCGGGCGAGCAGAGCTGCATGCGGTATCCGATTCTGGTGCGCGACAGCCAGGCGCTGGTGCAGCGGATGAAAAAGCGTTTCGACCTCAAGGGTTGGTGCTCGATTCCCTATCAGAGCCCCGCGCGAAACCCTGAAAACACTGGTTATACGCCTGGGAGCTGTCCCATTGCTGAAAAAGTTTCCAGGCACATTGTTACTTTTCCCACGCATCCCAAGGTGCCGCTTGGCGTGATTCAGGTGGAGTGGATGAAGCACGAGAAGTGGATTTTGGAGAATTTGGTTCGGTTGTAATTCTAAGCTGCTCTGGGGGCGGCCTGTAAGAGGGGATGTGGGGGTTTTTGCTCGCGTGAAGTCGCGCGAGGTTCGGGGCTTGCGTTTCGTCTGGTGGTTCCTGGTATCGGGTGCACCGGTTTTTTGCGCCGTGGGGTGGAACCTGGGTTCGAGCGCACGGAGTGGGTCCGATGTTCGGTGCATCCTTGGAGCAGACGTTGGAAGGTTGTTGCGGCTTGCAGTGTATGCCATGGGCTGGTTTCCTTTCTTCCTGGGGTGGAGTGGTATTTCGTTTAGACTCAAGTCGTTCAGATGCCCCATTTGGTGATGAGCCCGGCAAAGCGTAGTCAGATTTTCTAGAGTATCAGCGCCGCCATCGCGAACAGGGATGATGTGGTGCGAATCAAGCCACCTGGTGCTCTCGCATCTCTTGTTTTCGGCATCTTTATGGGTACAGCGGCCCTCATCGCGAAGGTTAATCTGGCTTAGTTTAGAAAAGCGCTTACAGCAGGCGGCTTCACTGTATCAGCCGGTAGGCTGAGAAAAAGAAGTCATGACTCTCCGTGCTTAATGCGTAGTT
>JACQAW010000104.1 GCA_016194725.1 Deltaproteobacteria bacterium | reverse complement strand
GAGGTGCTCGACCCCGAGCAAAACAAATCATTCGTGGACCACTATCTCGACGTGCCGTTCGACCTTTCAAATACGTTTTTCATCGCCACGGCCAACGTGGCCGACACCATTCCGCCGCCGCTGCGCGACCGCATGGAAATCATCGAGCTTACGGGTTACACGACCATTGAAAAGCTGAATATCGCCAACCGCTACCTCATTCCCAAGCAGCTGCGCGAGCACGGCTTGTCCGCCAGCCAGGTGCATCTTGCTGAAGACAGCATCATCGAGCTCGTCAACCATTACACCCGCGAGGCTGGAGTGCGCGAGCTGCAGCGCGAGATCGCCGGCCTGCTGCGAGCCTGCGCCGAAGAAATCGTGCTTGGAAATGATGGTGAAGGTCAGCCCGTCAACCGCGGGCTCATCGAGAGTGACCTCATCGAGGTCACTGCCGGGCGCGTGCGCGAAATTCTGGGCCCGCAGAAATACCATAACGAGTTTCCCGAGCGCAGCATACGGCCCGGTGTGGCCACCGGACTGGCCTGGACTCCTCACGGCGGCGACATTCTGTTCATCGAAGCCGCCGTGATGCCGGGCACGGGCAAGCTGACGCTGACCGGCCAGCTGGGCGATGTCATGAAGGAGTCGGCGCAGATTGCCATGAGCTTCGTGCGCTCGCAGGCTGAGCTGCTCGCTCCTGACTTTCAATTCGACAGGCAGGACGTGCATATTCACGTTCCGTCGGGCGCGATTCCCAAGGACGGACCCTCGGCCGGGATCACGATGCTCTCGGCGCTGGCCTCGCTGCTGCTCGCGCGCTCGGTTGACGCGAGGCTGGCGATGACGGGCGAAATCACGCTGCGAGGCACGGTGCTGCCGGTGGGTGGGATCAAGGAGAAGATCCTCGCGGCGCATCGGGCGGGGATCAATACGGTATTGGTGCCTTCTCGAAATGAGCAGGATGTCAGTCAGGTGCCGGAGGATGTGCGGTCGAAAATTGCTATTGTTTATGTTGAAGGGGTTGAGGATGTGCTGCAGCACTCGCTGAATCTGCCGAGGGAATTGTTTCGTAGGCATACGGAACGGCCGGCTGCGCTGCCTGCTGCTTAGCCTAAATGCGACAAAATCAACCCAGTTTGACTGAAGGCATGGGGCGGGTTGGGGCATGAGTCTGCGATGTGAGGGTAGGGTCTGGGCAGGTGGGTGGGGTATGCGTTTCTCTGCCACCTGCCTTCCCGAAGGGGCGCGCTCACGCAGTGGCCGGAACGGCAAGCGCTAATTCCCACCCTCACATCGCAGAATCATGCCCCAACCTGCCTCATGCCAGCGGATAGAGCACGCGGCTCCGGCTTCCAGTCTATTCTTCCAAATCTCTAATCCTCGGTGGATTCCTTTTCCGTTTCCCCACCAATAAGCCCTTCATCGATGCGGGTGCCTCGCGCTTCGCCGCCTTTGCGGCCGATTTCAGCCATATGCTCACGGTTCTGGCTCACAGCCTCGCCGCCCTTGCGCCCAATGCTGGCCATGTGCTTGCGGTCCTGCGAGACTGCCTCGCCGCCTTTCTTGCCAATCTCGGCCATGTGCTTGCGGTTGCGCGAAACGGCTTCGCCGCCTTTTTTAGCCACCTGCCGTCGGGTTTCGGGGTCAGCCGCCGCAAGACCGCGTGCGCGCTTTGGTCTGGCCTGCGCCTGCTCGCCCTGGGGCTTCATATTTTGATTTTCCTGCTGCGGCGCTTGGCCTTCACTGTGCGCCGCCGTTTGCCGCGTCTGCTCCTGATGCTCAGCGGGGGGTTTAATTTCAGGCACCATAAGATGAGCCTCCTGTTTTTGTGGGGAAAACTGCTTTGGCAAACAGGTCGTGCAAACGACGTTCCTGCCGCCGGGTATTAATTGCGAGTCACGCGACAGCGGCCCGCGGCAGCGCCTGACTCACTACCGCGCGCATTCCATCGATGATTTCGAGGACTTTCACGTCCTCCCACAGCGAAACTTCCGCGCGCAGCTCGTCGAGCACGCTGCAAATGCGCGCCTGGGCTTCGAGCTCGGGCAAGTCGAGCGCGGCGCCCACCGACTCGATGATCTCGAGACCGTTGCGCCCGGCATCGGCGTGAACGTACGGCCGACTTTCAGCAGCGACGCCCCGCCTCGCTTCCACCACCAGCTGGCCAAGCTCGGGCGCTAAACTTAACTTTAAAATCGCGGCCTCTTCACTCGACAGCTGCCAAACGACCGCGCGAATCACCAACGCTATCGACGACAGGCTTTGGTCGAGCGAAATTCCTGAACGTTGCATCACCGCGTGAATCAACGTGCGGTAGTTTTTCATCCACCCTGTAAGGTTGCAACTGGTGTGCTTGTGACTGGCACACGTCGAACAGCGTGTTATACTCAGGCCATGCAGCTTTTCAATTCCGCATTCAAGGCAGCCACCATTCTGGGCCTTATCGCCGCCGGCTTCGGCTGCGGCGGCGTTGGCGCCACACCCGAAGCCTCACTGGCCGATGTACCCAGCAAGGGGCCGGTAGGAAAAACGATTCGAAAAAATTCGGACAAGTTCGTGGCCTGCGCGCGCGATAGCGTGACGGTTCAAACCGGAACAACTCAGAACCTGACACTCAAATTCACGATTTCGGGTGAGGGCCAGGTTACCAAAGCAGCCGTTGATGGCATGTCTTCACCCGACCCGGACCTGCAAGGCTGCGTGGTTAAAGCATTAAAAAGATTAAGATTTCCAGTTCCAGGGGACCGCGCGCCCAAGCAGCTCACCTACCCCCTCGTGCTCAAGCCTGAATGAAGCTTCCGCTTCATTAAAGCTTGACTAGTTGTGTCAGCGAAGATAATGCTCCGCGTTATAGAGAGGGCATCCCCATGCGACTGACTCAATCCAAATCTTTGGCAAAGGCGTTACTATTTGGCTTACTCATTTCGATAGCGAGTACCGCCGCACTGCCCAAAGCCGCTTCGGCGCAGGATTTTCTGAGCGACGCTCAGCACATGTTTTTTGATGCCTCGATGCTCACCCGCCGATTCGGAATCGAAATCGAATTTTCAAATGTGTCTGACGAGGTGGTGGAACAGATCATTGTCGAAAAACTCAGCGCAAAGGTCGCCGAGCGGCTGCCCAGCGGCGAGGTGCTCTTCACCACACCCTACGGCGAAGTGCGGCTCAAAATCGAAGGCCAGGCGTGGCGCTACGAAAACGATCCCGCGCGCTACACGCGTCAGGTAGCCGAAGACAAGCTTCATGCTCCGCGCGAAATCGTGTTTCCGCCCATGACCTATAAAGACGTGCAGCCCATTCAAGACGTGGGCCTGGCCCTGCGCGACCATGGCGCAATTGGCACCACCGACACTCAGGCCGTATCGACGCAGGTGAACGTTGAGATGCCCCTGCTCATCAAAGACGGCGTCGAAAACCCCGCGGCGGTCGAAAATTTCCTGAATCTGATGCGCGTTTACTCGGACAAGGAGCATGCCCAGCAGATCGAAGACAAAATTCACGTGCCTGCGATTCGTCGCGAGTACATCAAGGATTACAGCCCGGGCTTTCTGAAACGCATCGAGAACAAGACATACAAGCCCACGGCCCGCCAGCTGTTTGACGATTACTTTTACCGCCAGAGCCTGGAAATCCTGAACATCAAAGGCGCCTGGACCATGTCGCTCGATGACGCCAAAAAAATATTGAT
>JACQAW010000103.1 GCA_016194725.1 Deltaproteobacteria bacterium | reverse complement strand
CGTTCGAGGCTGACATCGCCCGTTCGACCCTGCGTGAAATCATCGCCGGGCGCAGCAACCTGAGAGTACTGACCTTCAAGAATATAGCCGAAGGCCTGGGCTACAAATCGATCGAAGAATTTCTGCGGCACATCTGAGCGCGGGGTTACGGCGCGGTCAGCTGACTACTTCATGCCACCGATATACGCCAGCCAGGTCCAATCGTTGTCGCCTTTTTCGGTTCGGATAAATTCACCGGTGGCCACTCCTCGATGGGATGTTTCCCAATAAGCACAGGTGTCTTTGAAGCCTGCCTCGCGAAGCGCATCGCGTACTTCCGGTATAGTCCAAATTCTCCAATGATACGAGAACGCATGCTTGGCCTGACGGCCGTTGGGCAATTTGAAATGAATGGAATAGTGCCCTTCGCGGTTGATCGGGTTGAACGAGCGCTGGTCCCAGATGTATTTGAATTTCGCTTTTCCCATCATCTTGATGGTGCGCTGCTCGCGGGTTTTTTCGACAAAGCCCGGACCGCCGACCATTTCGAGCACCAGTACGCCGCCACGCCTGAGCGAACGGCGGCAGGCCTTGAAGTAATCGACCAGGGTCTTGCGCTCACGGAAAATAAAAAAGGAGAAGTTGTTGGCCACGATAAGATCGGTTTTTTGCCGGCTGACCGAGATGACATTGCGCTGGAGAATGTCCAATCGGCTCTTTTGGTCGAGTGTCAGCCGCGAAAAATGCCGGCGACGCCCGTAGGCCAATGGCTCGGGGTCCAGGTCCAACCCCTCTGCAGTATTTCGCCTGTCCAGCTTGACGAACTCGCAGGCCAGCTTGAAAGTTCCGCAAAAATCTTCACGCAGGCGCCGCGGCTCGCGGTGGCGCGCCTGCTTGTACAGCCGAATGAAAAGCTCGATGTCCTCCTCGGGGCTTTGCACGGACTCTTCATAGAAATGATATTTGTCTATCTTCATACGTCCTATACCCAAAGCCAGGCGGCGCCGCGAACGCCGCTCGAATCGCCATATTTTGCACGGACCAAACGTGTAGCAACTGTGTCTGAAAAAACATACTTGTGCCAGAGCAGCGGAACGTTCTCATAAAGGCGCTCGATATTCGAAACGCCCCCACCCAGCACGATGATGTTCGGATCGAGCACATTGATGATGCCGGCCAGCG
Organism: Deltaproteobacteria bacterium; assembly: GCA_016194725.1. Classification (GTDB taxonomy): domain Bacteria; phylum Bdellovibrionota; class UBA1018; order UBA1018; family UBA923; genus JACQAX01. The sequence continues at coordinate 5,493 of JACQAW010000103.1, read as the reverse complement.
CCCGGGCAAGGCGATCCTCATAACGCTCCAAAGCGTCAACCGCTCCGCGGTCACCCCCGGCCGCAAGTGCGGCAATCTGGTCGGCGGTGCAGGATTGTCCCGTAACTTTTGCATAATCCCGCGCCAGTCCGGGCCCCGACACGAACGTCTCGATACAGCCCCATTTTCCGCAGTAACACTTATGCCCGGGCCTTTCGTCGTCAGTCGGCCAGGGTAGCGGGTTGTGGCCCCATTCGCCGGCAATCGCATTTGCGCCTTCGAGAACGCGGCCGCGCACCACCACGCCCCCACCCGTGCCGGTTCCCAAAATCACTCCAAAAACCGTATCAGCTCCGGCGCCCGCTCCGTCCGTCGCCTCCGAAAGCGCGAAGCAGTTGGCATCGTTGGCCAGGCGTACCGGACGACCGAGCGTGCGCTCGAGATCGACATCCAGAGGCTTGCCGATAAGGCAGGTGGTATTGGAGTTTTTCACGAAACGGGTCGAGGGCGAAATGGCTCCCGGTGTTCCGATTCCAATGCTCGAGCCGCTCACACCCAGCTCCTGCTCCACGGTATGGACCAGACCGGCAATTGCAGCCACGACCGCGGCATAATCCGTTGCTGGCGTGGGAACACGTCGGCGGATACGCTCGACTCCCTTTTCGTCGAGCGCTATCGCCTCGATTTTAGTCCCACCAAGATCAATGCCGATTCGCATGACCTGGTTTTTAGCACCTTGAGCGACCAAGCGCCAGAGCAGGCTGGTACGCCTATTGCTTTCTACGCGCTTCATGAAATACAAACACCGGTTCTTCATGATGTGGCTGGCTTTGGGACTTTCGCAAACCCTGCTTGATACAAACGTTACGAACGCGGACAGCCTGTTCTCCAGCGGTGCGCAGGATCAGCTGCTCGAGTCTGACAGTGCTCAAAGCCGTGTTTCGCGTACTTTCTTTGAGCAGCCCCTGAGAGGCTCCTTGAACATCGCCGATACGCATGCTGCGATCTGGACCAGCAGCGCGGTGAAATGGCAGGAGCTGCCGCCGACCGCTGCCCCGCCCACCGGTGTCGTCTATGGCGACTTTCGCGAACGAAAAGGCTGCGCCACCTTTCCAGATGGGGCGGGACTGCAGCTTTGTTTCAATATCGTACCCGACATCTCAAGCGTGGGCCTGAACGCCAAAGAGCTTCAGCTATGGCTCACGTGCGCGGCCGGCGGACAGAGTGAAGCTCAGTTCGTGGCTGCCGGCCTGATGAAAGATCAGCTCGTCGCCCGCTTTGAGACAAAATGCGGAAACACGGCTCAGACCCTCACCGTGACGCTTCAACCCCGGGGCTGAAAGACACTGATGCCAACGGCTGCAATGATGAAAACAAATGCGATGGAGTCATAGAGAGTGGGTTTCTGCTCCAGATAAAACCAGCTGAAGACTCCGAAGACCGAAAAGGTAATGACCTCCTGAATCAGCTTCAGCTGGGCACCGCTGAAATAGCCGAAGCCAATGCGGTTTGCCGGAACTTGAAGACAATACTCGAAAAGAGCGATTCCCCAGGACACCAGAATGACCGCGAACAGCGGTCTGGACTTGAACTTGAGATGTCCATACCAGGCAAAAGTCATAAAGATATTGCTGAAGATGAGCAATGTTACCGTTTTGAACGCTACCATGACCACCATCATGCCGCCGAAGGGCAGGTGGTGGCAAGATAGACGGTTTTCGAGCTTTCCGGGCTCCACTCTCCTATTGACGCTACGCAATATATATGATACTTTCCACGCGATTGAATTGAAACAATTTTTGCCGGGAGTTGTAAATGTTGCTGTCTCTGAGCCGTACTTCGTTGCCTTTCATGGCCATTGTTTTCGCCGTCTCAACTTTAACGGGATTGGCCGCCAGAGCCGATGGCCCTATCAGCAACAACCCCGATGACTACGACGTCGCCAAATACCAACGCCTCACCGACAACGCCGCGGCTCGATTGCGCAATGCCAGAGAACTGCTTGAAAGCCTCAACCGCCGCTTCAACGAAATCGGCAATCACCTGGCCAACGAACAAGCGGAGCTCGATGCCCTGGGCCGTGATGCCGGCGCGAACAGACAGACTATCGAAAATTCAGAAATCAGGATTCGCCAGCTGCGCCAGTCCATTGAAACCTCGCAGCGCGAGCTGGCTCAGCTTCAGAACGAGATTCCGGCCGTCGAAGTCGCCCTGCTCGATGAGCAGCGCCGTCACGCCACTCTTGCCGACCACGTTGCTCAGGCCGAACAGAATGCCACGAGCCTTGAAGCCATGGCACGTGACCGTGCCGCGCGTTCGCAGAGCTTGAGTCAGAACGCCGACCAGAAACGCCAGGCTTTGGCCCAAGCCCAGGCCCAGTTGAGCGAGGTTACCGGTAAACTTCAGGCCGCCGAGGCCCAGCGCATCGCCCTGCAAAAGAAGATCGATGACCTGCGTGTCAGCGTTCCGCAGGTGAACAGGAATCTCGAAGCCGCCAAAGCCGCGGCTGCAACACTGGAAACCGAAACTGCCGCGAAACTCGCGGCAAGCCAACAGGCGCAAGCTTCGATGGCGCTGGCTGAAAAAGAAGCGGCCGATGCCGAACGTCTTCACGCTCCAGACGCGCTGCTCAAGCGCCGCAAAGCAAATGCTGCTCGCCAGGCTGCTGTAGCGGCCAAGTCGGCTTACGACGCCTCAGACCGCGCTTTGACCGCGGCCCGCGCGCAAATTGCCAGCCTGGATTCCGCGCTCACTGCTGCAAGAACCTCGCTTGCTTCGGCTGAACAGCAGTTCGCCGCAGTCGACAACCAGGTCGTGGCATTGCGGCAACAGGTTGCCGCATTTCAGCCCGCCGTAATCGCGGCCCAGAGGGAATCACAACAGGCTCAGGCTCTGGCCGCCGCCGCCGCTACCGAAGCTGCGCAGGCGCAGACTCAGGCCATGCAGGCCCGCCAAACCGCAACCGACATTCGTGCCGGGCTTGCCAGCTCTGAAAAGAAAATGGGCGAGCTGCAAGAACGCGTAAACCAGCTGCATCAAAGAAAGTCGAACCTCGAAACCGCATTTGCCGGCTGGAACACCGAAATCGCCGCTGAACGCCAGAAAATCGAACAGGGCCGCCAGCGCGACCGTCAGCTTGCCGAAGCCATGGAACGGAAAAGCCGGCGCGTGCGCGAAATTCAGGCTGAATACGACGGCGCAGGTATGGACCGCGACCGTGCTGTCGCGGTGGCTCGCGACACCGACCATGAATTCGACTTCTACCGTCATCGCCTGGCCGCAGTGAATGCAAACCTGGCTCAGGGCGTGGCTATTGCCGCCAACGATGGCATGCAAGACGGCGGTATCGACGGAGCAAGCGAAGGCGTTCGTCAGGGTGCTCTGCGCGGACAGCGCGAAGGCATTGAGATCGGCGAACGCGAAGGCCGTGCTCAGGGCCTGCGCGAAGGCGTCGAACGGGCGCGCCTAAGCGGCGCTAACGACGGCCAGACCGTCGGCACCGCTGAAGGAACCGAAAAAGGCACGGCAGAAGGCCGTCAACAGGGTCAGCTGCTGGGAACCTCCCAGGGACGCGAAAAAGGCCTGACCGAAGGCTTTGAGGCCGGCAAGAGCGAAGGCTACGCCGCCGGATTTCCGAAAGGCGAAGAAGCCGGGCACGCCATGGGCGGCTTGAAGCAAGGCGCCGACGAAGGCTATGCTCAGGGTAAAGCCCGCGCGCAGGCCGAAGGCAGCGCCAAAGGCGCCGCTCAGGGCACCTTGAAAGGCCATGAGACGTTCAACAACGCCAATCTTTCAGACGCCACATTACCAAATCACGCTGCTGCACAGCCTGCTAACGATCAGCCCGGCATCGCAGCTTCCCCAAGCGACGTAAAATCGGCCAACTTCGATCGACCTGATTGGGGAAACTACAACCCCCATCGCGGTTATCCACATGCCGAAATGCAGCGGTCTTATAATGACAGCTATCAGCGCGCGTTTTACGCTACGGCAGCAGACAGCTACGACCGCACCTATCCGAGCGCTTACGACCGCTCGCACCGGGAATCTTTTGACCGCGTTCGCGCCGATTACGCTAATCGCGAATATCCGGAACAGAAAAAAGCCGCATTTGACGCTGCCTACTCCGCCGCACGCAATGCCGCCTTTGGACCGGCTCGCGACGCCGCTTACCGCGACACCTTCGCGGCATCATTTGAAGCCGCACGCCAGGCTGCACTGCCCGAGCGCAAAGAAGAAGGCCGCGCTGCCGGCACTACAGAGGGATTTGAAAAGGGCAAATCGAGCGCCTACGACGCCGATCTGGCTCAGGGCCGTCAGGACGGCGACAAGGCAGGCTGGAACGAAAACTATCAGCCCAGCTTCGACGCCGCTTTTGCCGCCGCGTACGCCAAAGTGGTGGCCTACTTTTCTCAGAATGCCGTCTTGAAATTCGACGGTGCGGTTGCGGCCGATGCCAACGCCGACGGCGTTTACGCTCCCGGCGAATCGGTTTCGCTCACCGTGGCGATCAAGAACTTCGGCAAGGTTTCGCAGGCGAGGGGTGGCGACGTTACGGTTGTCCTTTCCGCGCCGACGGCCGGCCTGGTTCTGGACAGCCCGACTGACACGATCGTGCAGCTGCCCGGCCAGACCCGAACTGTCGTTACCGGCGTAACCAGCTTCAGAATCGCGCCTACGGCTGAAGCCGGAAAAACCGAATCGCTGACGATGACCCTACTGCAAGCGGGCAACGCCATTGGACAGGCCACGATTTCAATCACGGTAGGCTACCCCTACGCGGTGTCGTCGATTGAGCACTCCGACTATCCTTCATCGGGAATGGATAACGCCATAAGCGTAAAGGTGCGCAACGGCAGCTCGAAGTCGTCGGCGAACGCCGTCACGGCCCGCCTGGTCTCGCTCGATGGCCTTGCAACCATCAGCGGCGCAGCGGCCAACCTGGGCGCGCTGGCGGCCGGTGAAACCAAAACCGCGCCTCTGTCCTTTACGTTCACCGATGCGAATGCCAACAAAGTGCTGAACTTCGAGGTACAGATTTTCGAAGGCGACTGGCTGCTGGGCAAACGCCGTTTCAGCGTCGATTCCGCCAAACGCTGGCAGTACAATGCCGATACGACGGGCTTGTTCGTGCTCAGCGCGGGCGACTCGGGCAAACGTGCCGACGACGCGTCGAAACTCGCGGGCCTGGGCTTTGATGCTTTCGACGTACGCGTCGAAGGCCAGCTGACCTCGGAAACCGCGCTCAAATACCTGGACAAGGCCATCGTGATTCCATCCGTCAACTCAGCGTTGGGCGACGGCACCGCTGCCGCTCTGAAAGACTTTTTGGAGCATGGGGGCCGCTTGTATGCCGGTCAGTCCGACGGAGCCGATCGCACTGCCGTGGGCAGCGTGATCGCGTCGTTCGCGGGCAACCTGACCGCGCTGCAGATCGAGGATCTGGCAGTGTACCAGGGCAACGGCTTCAAGGCTGACGACAGCAAATCATTGCTTGTCGTGGGCCAGGATGCG
>JACQAW010000099.1 GCA_016194725.1 Deltaproteobacteria bacterium | reverse complement strand
GCCTTTACGGCGGTTGAGCGGGAGTGGCTCGAAAGGCTTGCAAGAGCCACCACCGAGAGCGTACTGAGCTCGATGCTCACCCTGCCGGCGAATCCCGATCCCAAAGACCTTAAGGCGCGCGAGGCGGTGACCGACGACTGGGATAAGCCGTGCAAGTGAAAGTTTGAGCGGAGGCGCGGTGTTTGTGTTTGACCTGGGGCATGTCTGATCCCGTCAGTCCGAGGGGTTTAAAACTCATTTCAGCATGGCGGAAAGCCCGAATTCGCCGCTCTTCGACGGGTCGTACGTCGAGAAAATACGCGCGAGCAGATCGATGTCATTCGGTGCGCCCGCTTTCGTCTTTACGACAATCGCGCGCAGCGCCGTCCCGTACGCCTGCTTGAAGAGGCTGATGGCCTGGCCAGCCTCGAAGTCGTAATTCGAAGCGAGCTCTTTCGCAGGACCATCGATCACCGCGCCTGCGCGATTCAGGTAAGAAAGGTGCCGCGCAGCGTCTTCGAGAGCTGCCATTCGTTGAGTGGCATGGCCTCTCATTTCCCAGATGATTCGGACGAGCAGATTTTTGTCTTCATTGGTGAGGTATGACGCCTCAAAAAACGGCTTGAGATCGGCATAGAGTTTCGTTTCGAAATCATGGTCCTCGAAGTCGCGCCAGTGGCGATATTCGTGAGCAAGCACGTACTTGCCGGCGCTGGGCTGCAAAAGAATCACGGTGCCCTGGTCGTTGATTCCCGCAGCCGCCAGCGCGTCGGTGGCAAAGGCCACGTCGTGGCCGAGCGCAGCGGCCTCGACCTGCGATTCGATGGGTATCGTGCCGAGGACGATCGGTACCCGCGCCTTAAGCAGTGCGGCGAGAAATTCGCGTCCATGCTCAACGTGCAGCAGAAAGAGCTGGGCCGAGGCGTCGGCCTTGTCCGGCAACGACTGCAAGAGATAGAATGAGGCGGGCCTGCCATCAGTGGAAAATGGCGAGACCGCGGTAAACCATCCGCCCTTTGCGCCGAGCTTTTCGATGGTGCGGATTGACTGGAGCAGCTCAGGGTCGGGTGCCGCCGGTGTCGTGAGCAGAACTTCGCAGGTGGGCGTCAGGCCTTGCGCTCCTGCTTGCGCCGCGAGCAGACCGAGCGAAGATGCAAAACAGGCCACGGCCAGCACGCCTGGAAGCTGAAGTTTCGCTTTGAGCAGCCAGGCCCGGCTTTTCATGATTCCTCCGTCACCAAGCAATCTTATTTCAGCCAAATCGCATCATAAGTCCGGGAGTTGTTATAACCCTGAACCTTGTAGAGTTGATAGCCCTTGGAGTCATAGTCTGAAAATACCTGCTGGTACTGAGCTGCCGACAAGCCCCAGTGAACGGGCCACGAACCCGGTAACGCATAGAACTCTCCGCCCATGCTTTCGCCGCCGCTGACTTCCGCGACGTAAAGACTCGTCTGGCGGTAACCCGCGCCATAGGCCCAGTTGAAAAAATTCTGATAATCGACTGGCGAGTAGTTGAAGGCGTAAACGAAATTACTCGAGCCATCTTTCACGAAGATCGCTGCATGCCGACGCACGCCGTTCCAGACGTAGGCCATATGGTCTTCAATGCGGTAATGCTGGGTGCCGACCAGCTGATTGACCTGACTATTGAAGTCAGCGTCGCCCAGCTTGTGAAAGACAAAATAGGCTTCGCCGCTTGTCTTTTTCCAGATCGCGCCGAAACGGGCCCAGCGTGCGCATTCCCATGCCCATGCCGCGATAGTAATCCTGATACTTGTCGAGAAGCATAGCCGAGATGTTGTGAAACGACGGATAATAAGCCGCATACAGGCGCTGATACCAGGTGTCTTTCAGGAGCGCGTAACAGCCCGTGTTTACTTGCTGGTACACGCCGTACGGATCGATGAACATCCAACGTCCGACGATCGTGGGATGCGGAACGGCGACGAAAAGATGCAGATGGACGTTAGCCGTGCGGGAATCGGTCGGGTTCCCGTTCACATCCAGGCCATTGCCGGCGCCGCCTGCGCCCGTGTCGCCGGAGTGCGCGATCACCTGACCGCTGCTGACCTGATCGCCTACCTTGACCAGCACGACCTGATCGTCGCCGCCCCAGAAGCGCGGGTCGGGATTCGGGTTCATCGCGTATTTTTTGTACTTTGACCAGTTCGACGTGTCGGGCGGGTTTCCGTACTTGCTCAGATCGATGGCTCGCGCGTGCGCCAGGTCATTGGTGAAGCCGTTGCGAACGTGATTGTAGACGCTGCGGTATTTCGAGCCGTCGCCTGCCGTATGCTCGACTACCACGGTGTTGCCGAGCCAGTCGTCCCAGTAGACGCTCAGCACCTTGCCGTTGGCCACGGCATGCACAAGAAACGACGGGTCGGTGCTGGTGCTCAGGTCGTTTTTCATGTAATCAGCCGCCGCGTGAAAGCCGCCATTGTCATAGAACCAGCCACCGACCAGCCTTTCGCCCGAGCCAATGGGCTCGAAAAACGGCATCTTCGCGTGCACTGTTCCGGCATACGCGCGTGCATCGTCTTCGTTGCCAAAGACATGGCCGGGCTGGTTGTAGGTTTCGAATTTCTTTGTCACGTTATTGGCGATCGAATAGCTGCAACAGCCCGAGCCCGGTGAAATGATCTTGGGCACCACGCAAACGGGCGCGGTCGGCGAACCTCCGGTGATGACCACTGGCGTGATTATGGCAGATCCATCCGCCAATGCGGAGGATGCGGACACGGCAAGGACTGCAATGATTGTTTTCGATATCATAAATTCTCTCCAAGTGAAGGGAATTGCAATTGCCAGGCCTCGCTGGCCCGGGGGCGCTGAAAAACCGGCACCGGAAGTCAGTGTATTGATTTCAATGGCAACCTTGCCGCAGGCGCGGCCCACGGTCTTCCGGTGAGATGGGTACCGGCCTGAGTCTTAACTGTGGGGACCACTCCTCGTGGCAGAACACTGTCTATTTGAGATTCACCTTTGAACTTATCTCGTGGAAAAGCGCTGCTTCCCGAAACCAGTGGTATCCTGTTCTCATGCGATCCATTGCTTTGGCCCTGCTATTCTTCCTGCTTCCCGGCTTGGGAAACGCCGCCGAGCCCGCGCTCCCCGATCTGCTCTTTCTCACCGGTTCGAGCTTCGGCGGCTACGGACGCCTGGTTTTCTCCGAGAGCGCCGGGCGCTACCAGCTTCTCGACGGGCGCATCATTACCCATGTCGTGGACGGCCAGCAGATTCGGCTCATGCGCGCCGACGAGGGCGGCGGCAGCATGGCGAATCCAACGAAAGTCGTCGCGCTTGACGGAAAGCTCTTCGGCAACTCGACCTACGGCCAGCTCAATGAGCTTGACCCGGTGACGGGCGCGATTGGCGAGAAGTATTCGATAGGCCCATTCGGCTTCGGCGCCTCCGGCTCGACGGCCGCGCTTTTCGCATCAGACAAGGCGCTGCTCATCTTCGAAAGGGGCAAACTCATCGCGCTCGACTCGCGGCTGAAGAAGCTCGGCGAAAAATCTCTCGAGCAGGCGCCCCGCCACGTCATGCTCTCGCCCGAGTTCGCGCAGGAAGGCGACAAGCTCCACAATGTCGTGATCGACAATCCCAACGCCTACACCCACTGCGCGGGCGGCTGCAATTTTCCCACGGTGATTCGCCATATGAGGGTCGACTTCTCGAATCCGGCGGACATTAGGATCACAAGCCACGAAGAGCCCGTGGAAAAGCCCCCTTTCCACGCGCTCCGGGTCGTCGTCGACAGCGGTCACCAGGGCTGGTTCATGGTGAAGACGAGTTTCGGCGCGTCCCCCCCGGCCGTGGCGTTTCACTCGTTTTCGCGGCTCGCGGTGCCTGCTGCCGAGATCGCGCTTCCAGAGGGCGCTTCAGTTGCTGCCGCGACGCAGACCGCGCCGTTCTGGCTCGTGCTCGAGCAGAGGAACAGCGGCCCCCGGCTTGCACGCGTCAGCTGGAATGGAAAAGAGCTCACGCTTTCCACCTTCGACCTCGACTGGCTAAAGGGATCTTCGCACACGTTCGCGCTGGCGTCCGACGCCGACAGGCTGTACGTGGCCGCAGGGCACCAGCTGGCCGTTTATGACGCCTCGGCGGCGACCCCTCGCCTCATCGTTCAGCAGGACTTCGTCTCGCCGTTCGGCTCTTCCCAGTTTCAGATCGGCTCGCTCTTGCCGGTATCGCTCGCCAGGCCCTCGCTTGCCGCCAACCGCACGCGCCTCGAGACGGAGCTCGCCAAGGATAATTGGCACGATCGCGATCATCTCGCCATCCAAGCCGAGATCGACAAGCTCAAGCCCAGCGATACCTGGGCGATCGCGCTCTTCACCGAGCTCTTGAAAAAGCGTCAGCAGTCTTACCACGGCGGCATCGGCTACGCGGTAAAGGCACTTACGAAGTTCGGAACGGCCGCGGCTGCGGCCGTTCCGAACCTGATCTATTCGGCGATTGAAGGCTCGGCCATCCGAGGCGATGCCCTCGCGCTGGTCATTGCGGCCATCGCGAAGATCGATCCACAGGGATCGGCCACGCGCGCGATGTTGCCTGATTGCATCAAGAAGACTTACGTTTGCGAGCATGTAGGCAAGAAAGTGCTTGCCGGCCCGCCAAAATAAAGTGGCGCCGCCGGTGGCGGCCCGATACGGTACAATGGTCGGGTGGGGATTCACCTTGAGATTCTGCTCGCATTATTTACCTTGCCTCTCGCGTTGGCAGACACGGCGTCATCGACGCCAACCGATGCCATTGACTCCACGCTGAACGTTCCAAAAAAGATGGACCGGATGCTGTCATCCAAGCCCTGCCCCGATGCTTTCGCCTGCATGCCCGCAGAGCTGACACAGACTTACTCCACGATCGAGGGACGCGTTCAGTCGCCCGGTACCGGGTTTGCGCCCGATCTTCTCAAAAACCAGGGCGAAGGCGAATACAGCTCGCACTGGCCGATCTCCCAAGGCGCCACCGAGGGGCGAATGTACATTCGCCTCGATGCTTACAAGAGGGGCGAAGAGCTTCCGCCCAGCTTCCTGAAAGACCTGGACGAGAAGCTGGCCAGAGCTCGCAAGGACCATCTCAAAATCATTCTGCGCTTCGCCTATGCTTACGGCTGCCAGCCCCCGAGCGGAGAGCCTACTTACGGCGGCAAAGCAGTGGTGTGCGACCAGGACAAAAAAAAGGGCGAACCCTGGAATAACTTCGACGATGCCTCGGACGACACCGTGGTCAGGCACCTCAAGCAGCTAGGCCCGGTCCTGCGCCGCAATTCCGATGTCGTTTCGATTGCCGAGGGGTTCGTCGGACTTTGGGGTGAAGGACACTCTTCCACCAATGGCCTAAGCGACCAGGACGCTAAAGCCATTCAGGCGCGCCGTGGGCTGATGGACGCCATGCTCAAAAGCTATCCCGGGCCGATCTCCCTGCGCACGCCCAAGGCGCGCGATCAGCTGGGGTTCGACTCCGCCGAGCAGTCGCGAGTGGGGCTGGACAATGACTGCTTTCTCGCCAGCGACCACGACGCCGGCACCTATGAGGGCGATTCCCAGGCTGCGCGCTCGAAGGAGAAGGACGACATCGGCAAGGTCGCGTCGACCGCGCCCGTGGGCGGCGAGCTTTGCAGAAGCAATCCGCCTCGCACCGACTGCGCGACCGCGCTGGCCGAGCTCAAGCAGCTGCATTTCAGTTATCTCACGGCGGGAGTCTCGGATAAGGTTTTTCCGCAGTGGAAGGCCGACGGCTGCTACGATCAGATCATGTCGCACCTGGGTTACCGGTTTTCGCTCAAAAGCACGACCATGGACTCGCAGCTTAAACCCAACACGGTCTTTCATCTGAAAGCGGTGATTCACAACGATGGCTTCGCCGCGCCCTACGCCTCACGTCCCGTGTTCGCTGTTTTCAAATGCGAGGGCGGATGGAAATCGAAGCCCATAGCCCTGAAAGGCGAAGACGCCAGGAGCTGGCAACCGGACCAGGACCACACCGTGGACGCGGGCGTTCCAGTGCCGCCGAATCTGCCGAAGGGCAAATGCGGCGTTTCGATGAGCCTGCCCGACGGCTGCGATCCGACGAACCACGATGAAAAAGACGCCGATGAAACCGCGCGCAGCGAAAACTGCAAGCAAAGCTTCAATGACCCGAAGAACGCCATCCAGTTCGCGAATGGAGGCGACGTTTGGCATGGCGCCGACGGCACCAATCAGCTCAGCGACGAACTGCTCGCGGGCGACTCCCCTGTTCCTGCCTGCCCTCACAAGTAGCCACCCGGAGCCCGTTAGCGAAAATAATTCCAAATCTGGGGCATCAAGTAGCCACAGCACTGTGATTATCATTGCCGTGACAAGATGCGTTTACCGAGGACCCTTGATACAGCCAAAATCCTTGAGCAGGGAATCGCCGTAGCCGTCCCGGATGTTGCCCAGGTTTTCCCTTGCCTTGCTGTCATTGACGGGGAAACCCGTGTCGAATTCAAGGTGATCGCCGGAGCCATGGGCGCAGAAAAGCGAGAGCCCGTCGCTCCCGTCATGCAGAAGAATGCTCATGTTGAGCGCATCGACGTGAATATTGATCGAGTGTCGCGGGACGAGGTCGGTAAAAATCAACGGGATCAGAACGGTGCCCAGCGAGGCCGCGAACAGGAATTGCCCACCTTCGTTCTTAAAAAAGAAATCTCCGATGCCGCCCCAGTGGCGATCCGAGACTCGTTTGAGAAGCGAGGCTTGCCGGTTGAGATAAGGAATCTCGTGTTCCTTGATCCAGGGGCAGTAATAAGCTTGAATCTGCGCAGGAGTGGGCACCGCTTCAGGCTCGAAATGCGTCGGAAGGAGCGCCAGAACGGTTTCTATATTCTTTTTCAGGGCCAGCGCGTCCTCACAAACGGTCGCGGCGTTGGCCTGAAACGGCAGCGCGACCATCAGCAACATTACCATTGATCTTTTTAGGTATGACATTTCGTTCTCCTCTAGATCTTCTGCTTGCTGCCCACGGGCGACTCTGCTGGCAATTGAGACCCAGCTACGACGACACTTTGTTTTGTTGCGCTGTGATCCTCGTCACTCTTCGCATTTACATTTCGGGTGTCGCCTGAATTGTGTGCTGAAACCGCCATGAGGCTTTTCAGATACTTGTCGTTCAGGGAATACCCTTGGACGCTGGCTGTGGCGGTCGTGTAGTTATGTCCATCGGCATGTACCTGGTTCACTTCTGTATAATTGAGCCCAAGAATGACGCAGAAGTTTGAGCCTGACCTTACGCAACTTCCCAGGGCATTCTCCAGCGCCGTCGACTTCGCGGCCATGCTCGCGAGATTCTCGACGCTTCCTTCGTTATGAACAGACATGCTATTGGTGAAGACTTGGCCTTTGATGAGGGGGAGCCCGTCCAGTGCCTGGATCACGGCTTCATAACGAAGGTGCCATTGACCGTCGTTTTCACCTCCCGAGGAGGTCTGCTCAACGCTGCCGAGCGTGCAGAGCGCATGCCCCGCCGCGCGACACTTGCGAAAGGCCTCTTCGATCGCATTGAGCCGTGCGCCCTCGGTTACGACAGAACCGAAGTCCTGGCTCCAATGCCAATCAACAGTGGCGTCGAATATCTTCGTTGAATCCGCTACCGCGGACCTCGCGGCTAAAACCACCACGGCGGCGCAAAGCACGGCCATGACGAGCAAACCCGGTTTGCCGGTGAAAAGTGGACGCATATTGTTTTCTCTCCCAGGGAAGAGATTTGCAATTGCCAGGCCTCGCTGGCCCCGGGGCGCCGAAAAACCGGCACCGGACGTCAGCGTATTGATTTCAATGCCAACCTTGCCGCTGGCGCGGCCCACAGTCTTCCGGTGAGACGGGTACCGGCCTGAGTCTTAACTTTGGGGACCACTCCTCGCATCAGAACACTGTCTATTTGAGAGTCACCACTTGCAAGCCCTAACGCAGCAGTTCGATCCGTTCTGACCCGGATCAAAAGTGGGCGCCACCCAACAGGGGTGCACAGGATGCGTTTAAACGGCTTTTTCGTTTGGGCAACTTCTGCCCACTCTCAGCATAAGCGCCCTGCCTGCCGAAATGAATAGATGGAGATGATATTACGCTATACCGACTCCTGGGGGCATGGCCTGGTCACGCGACTGAGGTATTTCGCGCGGCTGCCTGCGCTGGCGTACCTGTCCGTCAAAGCCGGAATACTGGATGAGCGGGGATCGCGCCGTTCGATTTTGAGCGTGATTCTGACTCAGATTTACTATACGGGCTGGGAGGCGTTGCCCATCGTGGGAATATTGGGGCTGGCCGTCGGCGGCGCCGTCATCCTGAACGCCTCGGTGCTCTCTTTTCTGGGCACGATCGATACCGTTGCCCGCCTGATGATCGTGGTGGTTGTGCGCGAGCTTGGCCCGCTGAGCTATATTGTTTTTCCGCGGTTGCTGGCGGGAATCGTATGCTGCGTGTGCCTGACTTTCTACATCAACTCGGTGGCGCTCATTGGCGGCTATGGGGTTACCCTGTTTTTTCACGACCTTTCGTTCTCGGCTTATACCTCGGCGCTTTCGGATGGGTTTGCCTCGGCTGACCTGTTCCTGTTTCTTGCCAAGGGCATTGCCAACGGCACGATCATCTTCACTGTTGCCTGTTATGAAGGCCTGCATGTGGGCAGCAGCCCGCACGAGATTCCGCAGGCAACCACCAGGGCGGTGCTGGTCAGCATCGGGCTTGTCGCCGTCACGACGTTGAGCGCTACGATGATCTTCTATCTCAGGCAGTTCCGGCTGGTGGCTGGCGTATGAATATTGAGACGCTGAAGTTCGAAAACCTGTCTTTGGAGCAGCAAGGCAGCAAGCCGGTGTTTGATGCAGTGAACTTCGAGTTTCCCATGAATGGCACCTTTCAGGTGAGGGCTTCCAACGGAGCCGGAAAGTCCTTGCTGCTGAAGCTGCTGGCCGGCATTCAGGAACCCACGGGTGGCCGGTACCTGGTCAACGGGCTCGATGTATCCCAGATGAGCTTTGAGGAGTACGCGCCGTATCGGCTAAGGACCGGCTACGCTTTTGATAGCGGAGGCTTGATTTCAAATCGCACCATTCGTCAGAATCTGATGTTGCCATTCTTTTTTCACCGCGATCGCTCCGCCGACGAGGCCGAGGCCCGTGTGACGCGCTACTGCAAGCTGTTTGAGCTTTCGGCGGTAAGCGAGCTGCGGCCCGCATTCGCATCGAACGGACAAAGAAAGGCATGCCTGCTGGCGAGGGCGATTATTCACGAGCCGCAGCTGCTGCTGCTCGACGACCCTACCGGTGGCTTGGACGGCAAGCACAAGACCGTGCTGATCGAGCTCATTAAAAGCCTGCAGGCCGGCGGCTTGTTGCGCCACCTTTACTTTGCTTCGGAAGATGAGTCCTTTACCCGGTATTTCGACTTCAGCGCTGTCGATATCTCGCGGCGCGGGCTGCAAATCGTGGAGGCCGCCGCATGAGATTGAAGTTCAATCGCGTCGAGCGCATCGCGGGGCTTTTCGTGCTGCTCGCCATCGCGGGCACGGTGCTGTCAACCTTGAGCATCCTGGCGAAAAAGGGCTGGTTCGAGCCGAAGGTGACGTTCTTTACTCATCTGGAGAATGCAGCGGCCATTCGCGTGGGCACTCCGGTACTGATGGCCGGCATTAAGGTGGGTTCAATCGAAAAAATTGAGCTGCAAAAGGGCGGCGAGGTCGAGATCGAATTCGTCGTTTTCAAGAGTTATCTGGACTGGATCAGGCGTGACAGCCGCGTCCGGCTGATCAGACCCACGTTCCTGGGCGAGAAGATCTTCGATATCTCGGTGGGCTCGGGCGACCAGGCGGCGCTTGCGCCGATGAGCAATCTGCCTTCCGAGGGGCAGGCTGACATCGTGGACGCGATGAGCGCGAAAAAGGTGGGCCAGCTGGTGGAAAATCTGGAAAAGTTTTCCACGGAAGCCTTGAACATCCTGCAACAGATGGGCAGCCAGGGCAACGTCAAGCGGCTGGTCGAGAATTTGCGGGTGACGAGCGACGACTTGCGCCGAACGCTGCCGAACTTTATCTCAAAGGGCCCTAAAATGGGGGAAGACTTTTCGACGGTCATGGCAAACTTCGCGGTGCTTACGCGAGAGCTGGCGAAGCTTGCTCCCGGTGTGTCGGAAAGCGCGCAAAGCCTGCCGCAGGGAACGAAAAAACTTGTCGAGCTCCTTAATGAGACGGTCACTCTGGTGCGGGGCATGCAGCGCAGCTTCCTTTTTCGAGGTGGCGTCAACGACGTGCGCGAGGAAGAGCTGGGCAAAGAGCGGTTACCGGCCGGAAAATGATGCTTCGCAAACCCAAGATATTAGGTGGCAGCCCGGTGGGTGAGCATCAAGCCTCGTTGTGGAGAAAACCTCGCTCAGAGCGTAACCACTGCGTTGATTCCGAATACATGTTTCCCATAGTCATAGTTGGCTTTGTCGCTCGATAAGTTGCGGGTAAAAGTGTAGTTGGCGCCAAACGAAACATTCCACAAGAACGTGGTGTTCTTGGTGAACGTAAAGCTCGGGCTGAAGTTCTTTTCGGTGCCGCGGGCGGGATCCTGGTGCATCGTATCCGTGAGCGACATCGAAAGGGCGACATCAACGTTCGTGCCCCAGAAAAGATTTGGCCGCGAATGGCTCACGTTGGCGCGGTAGGTGCGTTGATCGAAGAATTCGTTTTTCGCGCGCTGCACCTCGAAGCCGCCACCCACATTTATGCTGTAACCCCGGCCGACCGCGACAACCTGACTAAGATCCAGGCCCGGCGCGACCATGTTTTGGGCGTTGGACTCGTTCTGAACAAGTTTGAGATTCCCTTTGACCGTCGTGCTGCCGATGCTGAAATAATCGAAGCGCTCGCCTGCGATGAAGTTATTGGTCATCGTGTAAAAGCTGAACCGTGTATGCTTTCCCGTGTAGTCGCGGGTCGCGTACTGGTATTCGGTTTCGAGCAGCACTGCAGCCGGCTTGGTCCACAGCTTGTGGTCGAGACGCGCGCGGACAGCGGGCGCGGTATTGGTATTATCGAATGGGAAGATATTCGCATCGTCCTGTCGCTGGTGCACCGTCATGTCGAACGCGAGCTCAGGAGTTACGACAACCCAATCGCTGAAGAGCAGCTCGTATTTGGCATTAAGAGAGGTCTTCTCGAGACCCGAGCCGGTATACGCGACCTTGTTAAGCTTACCGTCAGACTGGTTGGTCAAATTCGAATCGTATTTGACATCTTGGGTGACGCGCAGAACAAAATTGTTTATTGGCCGCGCGGCACCGCTCGCCGTATGCGGTATCTGGCTCGTTGAAGTTTCGGTAGCAGCCGGAGCCCTGAATCTGGCTCTGATCTGCGCCGCTTTAAGCTTAGCCTGCTCGGCATACGTAGTGCCGGCTTTCATGCTCGCTGTCTTGTCATAGGCCGGTGCCACGTTCTTCAGAAATGCATCGCGCTGCTTTTTCTCGTCTTTGATGTTTCTGGCCCGTTCGTAGTATAAATCGCCGATCTGAAGCTGCGCCGACTGCTTCATGTCGTCTTCCTTTGGCCCAAGCGCGAGAATCCTCGAATAACTCGCCAGTGCCTTCTCATCGTTGCCAAGAAGGTTGTCGCAGTAGCCGATGTAATACAACGACGCCCCTGGTTTATACTTTTGGCTGAGCGACTGCTGAAAAGCCTTGCGGGCCTCGCGAAACTGCTGGGTCGCATAGTAGGATTGACCTAGCACGAAAGCCGCATCGGCAAACTGCCGCTCGGAGTTGCCCTGCACAACCTTGCTCAGCCGACGAATGGCGTCGTCAAACGCCTGGAGCTTGAATTTCGCGAGTCCACTCCAATACAGGATAGGGAGTTCCGTCCTGTCTTTGCTGCCGAGCTGATCCAAAATCGCCACCGTCTGGCCATAACCGCCCTGCTCAAACTCGGCCAGCGCTCTTTTCAAGGCCTGCTCGCGCGCCGCGCTACCCGCCTGAGCCGCTGCACCGGCGAAAAGAATCAAACTTCCGAGAACTCCGAAATACCACCTCACATGGATGCAGTTCATATCTTCCCTTCGAGTCAATTAACGGTGATCGTAAAGTTAACCGTAGTTGTCTGTGTCCCGGTCGCAGTCGTCGTGATCGGCGTTCCAGGTTGAGCATAAGGATCGCAATAAGGCGGACAAAGAAACGGGTTGTAGGTTGGATACACCGGCTGGATTCCCGTAAAATAGGGATCGATGTATCCCCCAGGGACTGGACCCACCGGATAAGGTCCCGCTATTCCAGCATACGGATCACCGATGCTCCCAGTCGGAAATCCAGCAACAGGCGCAAAACCACCAGCGGGCGCAAAACCACCAGCGGGCGCAAAACCACCGGGCGCAAAACCACCGGGCGCAAAACCACCGGGCGCAAAACCACCGGGCGCAAAACCACCCACCATTACGCCGTTTGGCATCATTCCACCGTTAGGTATCATCCCTACCATGTTCGGCCCAGCAATTCCCAACGCCCCACCGTAGCCTGCAGGTCCACCCGATATGCCGGCCCCAGCGCCGGCGGGACCGAATGGATCGACACCTCTGACATTAGCCTGATTGAACCCACCGGCTTGAGCAGGATCCATACCTATCGGCGCACTCTTTGGCATTCCGGCAAACGTCTGGAGTGGATCGGCACCCAGCGTCGTGCCCGGTGGAAGTCCACCAGCCGCTCTGATGGGATCATTACCGGCCATACCCGGGTTGGGCATACCTGGAGCACCGGAAGTTCCCGGCCCCGCTTGGGTGCCTTGTCCTTGCATGCCTTGCCCCTGATTTCCCGAAGGCAGCGTTCCGTTCGGGCCGGCCACTCGAATTGCGTTCGCATTGGCAAATGCTCTGGCATCGGCGACAATGAAGCCTTTTTGAGCATCCAACTTCAAGCCATCCGGCGGAATATACCCGCCAGCTGCACTGAAGGTACCCATCGCAGGTGGCGGAACATAAACGCCGGCCACGGCGTCAAAAGAGCTTCCAGGTGGCGGCGGTACATAGATACCCTTCTGGATATCGATAAATCCGCCTGCGGCCTGCGCCGATCGTCCGGTCTTCGCATCGAAGAATCCTTCGGCCGGCGGCGCTGCCGCGCGGGCTGCCAGCTCGGCAGCCAGCCCCGTGCGATTCATGGCTTTTTCCGGCGTGCCATTTCCACCTAACGACTCCGCAGCGGTCGCAGCGCCCACTGTCTTCGAGATCGCGGCGCGGATTTCGCTGACGTCGCCTGCAACAGCTCTCGCGTCCATGCCCGGCGGAACGGGCGAGATCACAGCGCCGTTTCTTGCGCCGCCGACGGCAGAGGTCCCCGACTCACGAGAAGATACCGAAGCAGACTTCATCGCCTCGAGCTGGGATGGCGAAATCTTCACTGGAGTAGTCGGCGCCCCACCCACAGGAGAAACACTCGCGAATTGCCCTTTGCCGCAGAGGACTGCCTTGTCCGGATTTTCGACCGTCTTTACCAGCTGCAGAGGCGACACTGCCGGAGCAGCCGCAGCGGCGACCCCGTTTTCCGCCAAGGTGTTGAAGCGACCCAGCGCCTGCGCCTGCTCTGGGGCCGGCGCAATTCCGGTGCGCGTCACGGTCGCAAGCGCAAGTTTTTCGACTTCCTGCATCGCCTTTGCCAAAGCCGGCGTCAGCTCGGTCGGCGCCGGCTGGCGACCGACGGCCGAGGCCAGCTTCTGCACATCGGCGATGGCTTTGACCTGCTCGGCCGTCAGCGCTGGCGGCGGCGAAGCCGCGCTATTACCGATTTTTTCCATCGCGCTCAACGTATGGGCCAAAGTAGGCGGCACCTCGGCGCCTCCGCTCTGCCTGATCACATCGCCAGCGAGGCGTTGGACTTCGACCATGGCCTTGGCCTGAGCTTGAGTGAGCTCGATAGGTTTGCCTGCCACCGCGCTTGCAGTCGCTTTCTGAACCTCGACTAACGCCTTGACCTGCTCGGCAGTGGGGGTCGGCATCGATTCAATCTTGGTCGCGAGCGCCACGGTTTTAGTTATCGCTTGAGCCACGTCGGCCGACTGCCTGGCCGGATCAAGATGCTCTCGGGCAACGTCACCCACGAGCTTCACGTCCCTAAGAAGGGCGGGATTGAGCTGCACGGGCTTGCCGCCCGCCGCAGCGAGGTCGAGTTTCTGAATCACGGCCATCGCTCTGGCCTGCTCTACGGTAGGCGTCGGCAACGAGGCGATCCTGTCGGCGGCTGCTTCGGTTCTCGCGACGGCTTGAGCGGCGGCCGGCGAAAGCTTCGTCGGGTCCACATTCGACTTCGCGAAGTCGTTGAACTTCGCCACCTCTTTGGTCTGCTCGGGACTCAACTGCACGGTCCCGCCCGAAGCCACGGAAGCCGCGAGCTTGCTCATATTTTCCATTACCCGGGTTTCCAAGGGCGTGGGATTGGTCCCGGCGGCCACTGCCTTTACGGCATCCGCCATTGCCTTGGCGTCGCTGACGCTGAACTTCGGCAGCGTCGCATCAGCCGCGGCTCGCGCGGTATCGGCCATCGCTTTCGCATCGGTCGCACTCACGATGGGCGTCACGGCGCCCGCAGCGACACGGGCCACACCCGCGATTGCTTCGGCCTGTTGCGTGGATATCTCAGGTGGTGCTCCCTTTGCAAGTTTCACGGCATCGGAAAGAGCCTTGCCGTCGCCTTGCGGTAGAATTGGCATCGCCGGTGCCTCTGACTTCGCCATGGCTACCGCCCCGTCAAACGTCACCAGCGAGGTGATGCGGTTTTCAGGATTGAGCGAGGTTTCGAAATCCGTGCCACGCACGCCCATCACCGAGTTGCCCGACTGGATCACCATCTTCGTATCGTCCGTCAGACTCTTGCTGACCTTCGCGCGAAACAAACCATAGACCATCTTGAGCATCGAGGGTTTGTTCGCCTCAAAACTCTGGATCTCGATCTTGCTGTTCGATCCGACGTTGAGCTCGCTTTCGTCTTTCAATACGATTCGCGCACCCCCATCTTTGCTGGTGATGATATTGTCGCCCACATAGATTTTCATGCCTTCATGAAGCGGCGAATGCTTGCCTGTTTTATCGATTCGCTCGGGCTTGCCGCTGGCAAGCACCACGCGGCCCGCGGCCTCGTCGCTTTCGGCGGAATGCGCCGCGCCTGCAAATGAAAGTGCACCGACCGCAAACATTCCCAGAATTACTGAACGCGATTTCATCGTTATGCTCTCCGCTTACGGAAATTTTATAAAAAGCCTGCCGGTACCGCTCGTGTCTTTGAACTTTGCCTGAGCGCTGATATCGCTGAAACCAGGCGACTTGAATATCGTCGGCGGTGGTCCCGCGGCGCCATTCGGAGCACCAAAACCGCCCTCCATGATATATTGGAAGTCGGAAGCGCCGCCACCAGCACAGTTTGTCGA
>JACQAW010000098.1 GCA_016194725.1 Deltaproteobacteria bacterium | reverse complement strand
GCCGCGTTCGGCCTGGTGACTCCGCCTGTCGGAAAATACCAGGCCGTCGGGTCGCTGCGGCTTTTCGGCAACTACAACTGGAACCAGGTGACGCGCGACTTTCAGTTCCTGAGCGTTACCCCTTCGGTGGTCGGCATGCGCACTCCGTTCAAGGCCCTCAGCTATGGGCTTAAGGCCGAGGGCACCTACACCTCCAAAAACACGGTCGATGCGAGCACGACGGCCACGGGCAACAACTTTTCTTCGTACAGCCTGACGGGCGACATCGGACCACTCGTGCGCTACGACGTCACCCCCTCGACCCGCCTCGTATTCGAGGCGACCTGGCGCCCGAAAAGTTACTTTCAGGATGCGCTCTCGGGCGACACGCGGCGCACGGGCATGGGATTCCTTGCGCGCGCGAGCGCCAGCTACACCCGGTCGGCTTACCTCAACCTCACGGGATACGTTTCACTCGAGCAGGACGTTCCGCAGGGGTCGGCGTACCAGTTCATCGGCCCCGGCGCAGGCATCGCCAATGCCATGTACCTCACGGACAAGCTCACGCTCTCGCCGCTCATCGATTTCACGCGGCCCGTTTACTCCCAGACCAAGCTTCCCGAGCGCATCGACTCTTACTACTCCTTTCGCGTGACCGCGCAATATGCGCTTGCAACGCATTGGAGCCTGCTCGCCGACGTGGGTTACGTTTACAACTCCTCCACGGTGCCGGCTACGTTCCAGTACAATCGCGAGCTGGCGTCGCTCGGGGCTACTTACTTTTTCTGAGAGTCACTTGCACCCGACCGCGTCGGCCAGCTTGAGATACTCGGCGGTCCCACCCACTTCGTTGCAAAACTTGAACGCGACGTTTTGCCTCACCATGTTCTTGTACATGTTGCACGCTCGGAAGTGTTCGCTGGGTTTGCCGTCAGGCCTTGTCATGTTTTTGATGTTCATCGTCATCGCGCCGGCGCAGTGTTTGCTGTCGTGAGGATAGTATTTCTCCATCAGCTCGAGTAACGCGCTTCGCGTCTCGGCTGTGTAGGTCGCAGGGTCGGCCAGAACCAGCGCCTTGCTCCACGATGCGCGAGCGACGTACATCCAGCGGGTGTCCACAAGCGCACGGATAGCGGCTTCGTCGCTGAACTTCTGGATGTACTCGCCGCGCTCCCGGCTGCAGCCTGGTTTATCGTTCTTGTAGAGCCTGGATTTGTAACCTCGAGCCCCATCCTGGAACAGCCAGCCGTAATGAAGGCGCTTCCAGCCTCCATTGGGCAAGGTGACGTCCTCGTAATCCTCCCAGCAGGTGCCGACGCTCGCGACGGCAGCAGCCCTCGCCTCGGCGACGATCTTGGGGGTCGTCGCGGCCAGGTGCTTGGCGTGCTCGTCCACTCGAGCGCGCATGATGTTGATGACGCAGTCGCGCTTGCACTCAAGGCTCGCGGAGACGCCGGCCTTGTGCGCCTCGGGCGGCGACCGTTCGAGCATCGCCGCGAGGATGCTCATCTCGATCTGAGCGCCCATCACGTAGTTGCCGATGCCCGGTACCTGGAACTGGCCTTGGGTGATCCCAGCCAGATCCGCCACCAGGCCCATCCGCACGCCTTCGAGAGACGCGACCGCGTCGCCATGAAACACGCTCGTGCGCGCGTTCTGCGATGCGCCTGCGATGTGGCCCAGCAGACGGTCCAGATCGGCCGAGATGATCGCCTGTTTGGTCACCTGCTCCATGTCCTTGCGGATGCGGTCGTAGTCGAGGCTTTGGGCCGGAAAAAGCTTGTCCTTGAGAGCCATGCCCGCGATCGACTTCACCATGTCGAGGCCCATGCCGATGACCACGTCTTCGGGGCCCGCCGCACGGGCCGCCTTTGGCGCGGCTATCGCCACCGCGCAGCCGATGAGGGCCGCCGAAAAAATCACTGTCCTGGTCGTCGCTTTCATTTTGAATTCTCCTCGTAAGATCTCGACGTGGCCCGCGTGCCAGCGAAATTCTAACACGAATCGGGCGCTGCAATGCCTCAAGATCCGAGGATTCCGCCCAACAACAGACTTGAGGCTCTAAAGCGTGATCTCGTCGGGCGACTTCCGACATATTTCTCAGTATAAAGACCTCTCCGTCGGCGAGATAATCAGTGGGAAGTAAACGATGAGCCTGGAGGCCCAGTTATGAAAATCATCAGCAAGTTAGCCCTACTCGCAATCGCCGTGTGCCTGGCGGAAGGGTCGGCCGCCGCCTCGGGCTCGAGCGGTTATTCCAAAGACGGGTGCGAGTCGACGCGCAATGCCGAACCGCAGAACCTCAAGAGCCAGGTTAGCGCGGATCTGCAAAAAAAGGCGAAGTTCGCCTACGAGCACAACCACAAGGTGCTGAGCGATGCGATCAAGCTCCTCCGCGACAGTACCAGGCCGGGACTGCGCGTGACCTTTCGGAATCCAAAAATCCAAAAGGGTGGGACGCTTGGACGAACCTGTCCCGGGACAGGTTCTCATGCCGGTGGGGCAGAACTGTTGGCTCAACTGACCCGTCAAGGCGCTGCGAAGCGCCTGCAGCACCGAAGCGTAAGCCCCTGAAATCATTGACCAGTAGGTTAACTTTAAAGTTAACTTTTTTTACTATTTTTAATCTTGAGTGTACAAATATTTTTCGGATGTGTGCCGTCTCTGCATGTTCGCAACTCGAATCCTGCCAGATTCTGAATACATAGGCGTGGCTGGATACTTGCTACTAGAGAGACCAGAGGATGAGAGCGATGAAAAAGGCGATTTATTTCCTCGCGGCGTTTCTGACTTTGAATCTGATGCCGGCGATCTCGATGGCGAACTGCACCGACTACTGCGACTACGCAATGGGCTGCCACTACATCTGTCCCATCAAATGGATGAGATGCTTCAACGGCTGCCGACAGGATACATTTGCGGCGATCGTCTCGAGTGACCCGCCGGTGCTCTCTCACGGCGCGGATTCCTACGACGACGAGGAAGTAACGTACAAGCCCACCCGAGCCGAGCTCAGGGCCAAGAAGAAAGAGCAAGAGCAGAAAGCTCGCGAGGAAGCCAGAGAGCGTCGCAATACTCGGGTGCTTTCGTTCACCGAGCCCAAGAGCAAAACGTATGTGGCGTATGTGGCCAGCGAAGCTCGCGACCGCCTTTCGCAGCAGATAGCCAGCGAACGCGCCAATGTCATCTGCGCAGGTCATGGCTACGGCCCTTCGAAATCTTTCGAGCTCGAAGATGTCGAGAGTCCCCAGAGCGCCATTCTCGTCGATCCCGCGCACGCGGAAGCGCACATCTTGCTTGGAGTCGAACAAGGCTGTTTTCTGCCGTCCGACACCAAACGCCGTGGTTGCAAGCCTCGCGCACTGAACGCCACCTTTACGACCATTGCGTGCGACGCGAATCACGCCAAGCCCGTCGCCAAGCCCTCTCGCCTGGCGCGCTCACATCAAGTCGATGGTGACAGCGCGGCCCGTAAAGCCGTGGGAGCTGCGACTGATGGCCTTTCTGGTGAAAACCCCAAATACGGCCAGGTCGGCGCTCGGTGACGATAATCCGGTGGCGTTTGCAGAATACGTTTTTCGCTGGGGCAGGGTTCCATATGAAAGGAACTATACGCGGAGTTCGCCTCACAACGTTGGCGCTACTGGCGCTCCTATCTTCGGCGAGCCTGGCTGGCGAGTCCATGCCTCGCGAGGATGTCGTTAAATATGAGGTGGACGCTTATTTTTACGGCGATTACTTTTCTGATTGTGCCTTGGGCCTGATCGATCCACGCTCAACCCGCGACGATGCGCAAGCCACGGCCGACTTCAACATGCAGGTTGTGCGTTATGGCGTTACGTATGTGGAATATCGCGAAGCCCACCAGAGAATCGCCTCCGCGCTCGGTATTACTGGCGGAAACGCAGGTCTGGATGAGAATGCATTCAATGCAACCAGGAAAAGTGCCCGTACCACCCTTCTTCAATATCTGAGAAAGCTGCCCAATGGCATCTACGCCACACTCTCCGATGATGAAGCGCTTTCTGCCCGTTATGCCGAATACGACAAGGAGCTTGCGCGCCGAAAGGCGCTGCTGTCCCATCAAATTGCATGGTACCGCGGACTGGTTCTGGATCGGCAGAGTCGCCAAAGTCTTGCGGAAGCCTGCACGGCCGAACTGCCGGTCGCTCCGCGCGGTCCCTCCTGCAAAGACTCCGCAAGCGAGTCGCGGTTCTTCCAATCCCTTAAGTCCAAATTGTGGCCTGCCGCCAAAGCAATCAAGAGCAGGAACGTCGCGCTGTCCGCGCCCGTCGAGAAAATCGAAGATGCCTTCGAACTCATCGCTAGCACGCGGCAAGGAAGAGATATCCTTGGCGCGTTTCTGCCCCGTTATCGGTCAGGCGATATCCGAATTTTGGATATGGATCCTCTAAAGATTTTTGCGGATGGACTCGACAGGCGGCGGCTGGGCTATTTCGAACCGGCAACCCGCACGATTTACGTGGATCCGAAGCTGAAACGGCAGCTTGGTCTTTACGTGCTGACACTGTTTCACGAAATGGTCCACAGCGTCGACAGGACCGAAACTCGTTACGACCAAAAAATTCTGGAGAACGATCTGTTGATCGCGAGTTTCATCCAGCAGCATGATTACCGCCACATTCGTGCTAAGTTGATGGCGCTTCCGGCATTCCAAAAACAAACGGCGTTGGAAGTCGCCAGGCATTTCCACGCCGAGCGCCTGGCCTTTTCAACTGCTTATGAGCTGCAAAGGGAACTCATGGGCCGGTTCCCATGTTACGAGGGTTTCCTCCGCGTGGGCGGCGAGAAAGACGGCCAGGATCTTCTGAAATACACTTCGGATGACGACATCCAGACGACTTATAGGTTGCCGAAGACCTTGGTCGAAATGGGGAGTGTTCTGAGCCAGAAGGACTGACGGGTCGTCTCAATCCAATTCGCGCCGCTTCGAAAGCCTCGCGAGAGCCCCTCTTCAGCTTCGATGCTATCGAGTAACGATTTAGGTAGGACTGCACTGCAATCCAAGGAACACCAAACCCCAGCCTTACCAACGGGCAGGACTGAGATTGCGCATCATGCGCAATCTTACCGTCGAGCAGATGCCGGCCAAACCGCTTCGCGGGCGGCATCCTGCCTACTGGCCGGCTCATTAATAACAGCCGCGCCTGCTTCGTAGGCGCGACTGCACGCCGTCGAACCTAGCTGCCTCGTATGAGGTTTGCGACGTAAGAGACTTCGTTTAACTAGGAGGAATTACGATTACTTTGCCGGCTGAGACAGGTGTAAGTCTGTGTCAGAATACGTAGCAGGTTGAGATAAAGCCGCATTTGGATCAATATGAAAGCGATCTTTTAGTACTGACTCGACCAACGGTCTTAAAGCTAACACCCCCAAACAATTTTGGAATGGAACACGAACTGTCCTTGTTCCCGCCATAAGCGGTCGATATCTTTTTGTGTCTGCCATCTGAATCCGTCGGCTTAAATCCTTTAAAATAAAATCTTTAATCTCAGGAGTAATCATGTCGTTAGTATCAATTACTCCTGCACTTCTATTTAGTTGCGCTGCGGTCATTGGTGGATTCATTTTCGGTACGAAGTCTGCCGATTCGACGCTCAACCTGCCTCGAATTGAACTACCTTTCTTTTCTTTATTCCAACTGATGCGGAGCCGACCTGCCAACGGAAGTTTCAATAAAAATAATTTCTTGTTCGTTGATTTAAAGGTCTCATCAACCACTTTATGCTCATTTTGACGAACCTCTTCAGAGGAGTCCCAAACATAATCATTCGGAGCAAATTCCGGGAAGTCCTGAAGGTATATCCCGTCACTTCAGTACCAATATATCAGTCGCTTGAGTCGGTTGCTGTAGGCACTAATTTCCGATGTCCGACAAATAAATCAATCTTACGGGAGCCATGGCCAGGGCGGATACTGCGTACCAAGTCGGGATCATCTTTGTTTGCGGGCATTGTAGTGGTCAACCAAAATCGATGCCACCGACGGACAGATTCTGGCTGCACATTTTTTTAAATGGGGCTTGAGCCGCCAATCTTCGCGGGCCCGCAAGAAAAAAAGCGAGTCTTGAACCACACGCCCACTCAAGGGGCAGGACGGAGTTTGCGCATCATGCGCAAACTTACCGTCGAGATGATGCCGCCCTTCCCTGGGCGGCTCATTATAAATGCGGCCGCGCCCGCGTGCGCGGGACGCAGCCGAGCGCCGTCGAACCTGGCCGCCTCGTTTGAGGTTCGCAAGGTAAGGAGATTTTAAAAAAGATGATCAATATGATCCGTTTGGTAGCTCCGACCCGGCAGCAAAGATCTCGTCAACCGCCGGGGATCGCCACTCCAAATTCCTTAAATTTTTTAGGCATGAAAATGCGAGTTCTTTCAGCGAAGCTGAAAGCTGTCTGAGCACTTTTCATGCCTAAAAAATTTAAGGAATTTGGAGTGGCGATCTCGGTGGGCAGCTAACGATTTCGGCTACTTGGAGCCAACTTTTGTCTATTGTAGACAAAAGACCCGCTCTCGCAAGCAGAGTTCGCACGTAGGATGAAATGACAACTCGGGACAACTCAGGAAAGATCTAGTCCTGCTCCTCCGCGTCCGCGTCGCCTCTATGAAAATAGGACCATTCCTTCGAATGCGTCTTCATTCGATCAATGATCCAATAAAAATGGCTCCCCGCAGGGCTAGATGGGTGCTCGTCTGCGCTCTCTGTCCCAACGAATTCTCCCGAAAGGCAAACGACGTCATCGCTACCTAAGACTGCGGTCCATTCCTCTTTCCACTCACGGCAGGCCTCGAGATCGAAATTCCGCCGAGTCAGATAGTGGTGAACATGGTCTCCATCTTTGATCCAGAAAACTGCCTCTGCGGTGTCCTCTCCAAGGTCCTCGCTGATGTCATCGCACTCAACATGTACATCGTGCGAAGACAGACACTGCCAGTACTGGAAGCAGCTTCCATCTTCGGGCGGAAATGGTTTTAGATCGGAGCATCTCTCTTCCTCCTCAGCGAGATCCTTGGCCGTGACGATGCCGTTATCATCCGTCAACAAGCCCAGATGCCGAATAGGAACCCAGGAGAGGCTCATTCCCGCGACAAAAAGGACCGCGATAAACTGCACTGGTTTCATTTGATCCTCTTCAACTTTCGGTAGTATTCGTCAAAACGATCAATATGTTTCTTTTCCGCTTTCTTGTACTTGATGATCGCGTCACGCCACGACAGCGACTTCTTTGAATTGGCTTCGAGAAGCTGCTTCTTGCGGAACAGCCAGCGGATTCCGGCGCAGATGCTCAAGTTTGGATCGGTCATATCGTCGTTATCCAAGTTCACGAAATGATCACCCATCTCTTTTGGATCTTTCAATAGCTGCACCGACTGATTCAGAACCTGCATCAGGCCGCGTGCGCCCATCTTTCCTCGTAGGCCATTCCGTGCCTTCGGATTGAAACCCGACTCGGTCGCGATGAGCGCCTTCACGATATCCGGATCCAATGGCACTTTCGGACGTAACACGTCGTTCCAATACATCGTCCAACCACGAATCAGCTCATCGTAGCGGTTGCCTTTAGCCTTGAACTCGAAATCGTCTGAAGCAGGCGGCCCCGTCAGCTTGGAAAAGTTCTGTGCCGCCACCTCATGGATCTCGTCACGGTATAGGTGATCCAGATGGCTGCGACCCTCTCGACAAGTTCCCGGCATTTGTTGAGTGAAGGGCTTTCCTTTGCTTGAGACGCGATTGCGGGGATGTGCTCTTACCCAATGCTTGCCAAGTGGACATGGGCGCCAGGGATGCGCCTTGGCTTCGGTTGTCGGCCCTGGCCGCTTCTTGAGCTTGGACTTATTTCCGGATTTCATGGCTTCCGCTTTTCTTCAGCCAAGCTTCGACGGTTTTCCGAAACTCTTTTGCAAATTCTACAAGCTCGACGGCTTCCGTTTCACTTGCCTCATTCGCCGAGTCATACTCAGCGGCATTTCGTTTGACCCGGCATTGTTCAAGATAATGTGCGTCGTCATTTGCTTCTTTCCCCAGAATCTTGGGTATAGCCGCGATCGTACGATAGTGATGCGACTGGCCGCGCGCCGGAGCGTAGCCCGAAACATAGAGTAGGACCGTCCCCAGCGTCAGCGACGCACGATAAGCATGCGTGAATTTGCCGTCCGAAGAGATGCCTTCGACTTGAGCGTCTTTGAGCTCCCGCTCGACGATCGAGAAAAGCCCCTCGATCTCCTGACGACTGGTCTTATGCGTCTTCAGCCAATCGTTTTTTGCCCAATCGCTTAAGCTCATCTTCGTTTCCTACCATGAACGTTTTTTCAGATGCCATGACGCTCGTGATGAAGTGATCTTTTTTCTGAAATCTTTTTCGAAATTCCTCGCCATTCATCACGTGCGGATTAATTTCTTTACCGACTCGGTCCGTGAGCCCGCTCAGGAGCTTGGTAAGTTTTCTTAACCCGAGGTCGCCGATCACGAATAGATCGAGATCGCTTCCTGGTTGCGCCGTACCCTTGGCTACCGATCCAAAAATGAAGGCAACTTTGACTTCCGGACCAGTAAGCGCTGACCTGAGCAGCGCCTGAACTCCCGATGTCTTCTCGACCAGGCTTCGTATTTCTGGAAAGAACGGATGCTCGGTATTCGCTCTGAAGTATAGCCGATTACCATCCTGGCGAGTTCTGAGAAGGCCTATCTCGGTCAGGTGGCCCAGCTCTTCTTGTATTGGTCGAAGGCTCAATCCAGAGCGGCGCTGCAGGTCTCGCAAATAGAACTCGCGGTCGCTGCTTTCGAACAAAAGTCGAAATATCTCGGATCGGGTTTTGGAACCGAGCAATCCTTCGAGCGAATCCATGTGTATTATTATTACATACGATCGTATTGTTTTACAATTCGATCGTATCGCTAAGGAATACGCATTATAATTGGCTGAAATTATTGAGTTTTGAGGTGGCGATCCTGACTCACTTTCAACGTTTTCGCCTACTTGGGACCAGCTTTTTCCTATTGTAGGAAAGGATTTTTAGAGCCGCAAGGAAAGTTCGTCGAATGCCTCAGAATGGTACTCGGGAAATCTCGCGACATCTCGGGAGCCAGGACGGCCCGCGCAGCGAAATGTCGATGGCTCGGCCCTGGCCGTTTGAATGCAGCTTGTCTTGCCTCGGCCTGATTTGGCGCTAACTTGAGGCGCATGAATAGCGGCCGCTACGCAAGACAAGTGACCTTGCCCGGAGTAGGCGTCGATGGGCAGGAGCGCTTGGCGTCTGCACGAGTTCTCTGCGTTGGCGCTGGCGGGCTCGGCTCTCCGGCTGCGCTTTATCTCACCGCCGCCGGTATAGGTACTGTTGGGCTGATCGATGGCGACGTAGTCATGGAATCGAATTTACCGCGCCAGGTGCTCTACGATTCTAATGACCTCGGTCGTCCCAAAACTCAGGCGGCGGCCGCAAAGCTTCGGCTGCTCAATCCCCAAGTCAAGATCGTGACGCATGACCACTGGCTCGAACCCGAAAACGCTCAGGAGGTGTTTAGGGGTTATGACGTCATCGTCGACGGCTCGGATAATTTCGCGACGAAATACCTGGTCAATGACGCCGCTGCCGCGCTCGGGCTTCCCGTAGTCTGGGGCTCGATTTCGGGCCACGAAGGCAGAGTTAGCGTCTTCTGCGTTGGGCGCGGCCCCTGCTATCGTTGTGTCTATCCTGAGCCACCTTCAGCGCCCGTCGGTCATTGTGGGGAGAACGGCGTGCTGGGAGCGCTCGCCGGCGTGATCGGGGCGGCGCAAGCTCTCGAAGCGCAGAAACTCTGTTTTAAAACCGATGGAGTCTTTCGCCCTCTGCTCGGACGAATGTTGGTGGTGGATGGCGCGACTTTCGAGACATTCGTCTGGGAGATTCAACCGAACTCACAATGTGCTCACGGCTCGAAAGGGTTACGGGCCGTTTCACGGCTCGAGCCTGGCGTTATGATCGTGGATGTCCGTCCTGCGGACGAATGGCGTAAGGCCCATGTTCCAGGTGCGCTTTCATGGCCGCTCGAGGCGCTCGAGCGTGGCAAGACACCCCCACTGGAACGCTCGCGTCCGTGCGTCGTTTACTGTCAGTATGGCGCGCAAACATGGCGCGCCGTCGAACTCCTCGAACAGCAGGGCTTTCGCGATGTGCGGGAGCTCTTGGGTGGCTTCACGCGCTGGTCGCACGAGTCGAGCGTAGCTTTTGGCTAAAGAGATCGACCTCGAGCTCGATATGGTTTTCGCGAAGCCGCAGCGCTTTTGACGGTGGCTGAGAGGCGAGCCATTCAAGGGCGCCGGGTGCCGTATGAAGAATGAGCCGCGAGCCAGAAAACTCGATGTGCATTTTGACGCTCTCGTCATCCAGTTCTAAAGCCGGATTGAGTTTCAGTTCTAAATCCTGTCCCGCGGAGATTCGAATCTGCTCCAGAAGCGCCTTTCCCGCTCTGAGTCGATCAAGTTCCGTCGTGGAAATACGGAATCGGATCTTATCGGCCGACATTCTCACATTCATTCCGAGCCTCCTCCAGCTCTCGCGGCGTATTCAGGTTCCGAAATTCGAACGTGCCAGAGACCTCTGGCGGCGCAAGACGAACACCGCCAACAGCGCGAATGAAGGCTCCGACGGAGCGCCCACGTGCCTCTTCCGAGCGCAAAAGCTCGTCCAGGGTCTCTGCCACGCCCTCATTGTTCTGAATCAAGAGCGGAAGCTCGCTTTCCGTGAAACAGGCCGCGCGGGCCTGGGCACCCCGTGCAATGAGGTTTCCGAGCGTAGCGGCTTTGAGGAACGGCATATCGATCGGAAGCACAAGGAAGTGAGTGCATTCCGGTTGAGCGCGTTGCAGCGCGCGGACCGCGGTCTTGAGTCCTCCAAGGGGACCCAGTCCTGGCTCATCATCGTGGAGTCCGTCGTAATCAGCTCCGGATCCACTTAAGATGACCGCGTCTCCTACTCGCTCGGCGAGATCCTTCATCAAGTCGAGAAGCCTGCGACCGCCAAGCTCCACTGTGGCCTTGTCGCGGCCCATCCGGCTCGAGCGCCCGCCGCAAAGGATCACGACAGCAACTTTTAGTCTCGCATTAGCCAGCGTGCCCACAAAGCGCATGTCCCTTCAGCCATTCACTTTCGCCGTCGACATAGATTTCTTTCTTCCAGATCGGGGCTCTGATCTTAAGCTGCTCGATGATGTAACGCGAGGCCTGGTAGGCTTCGTCTCGATGCGTAGCCGTAGCGAGGATCGCGACACTCGCCTCGCCGACCGTGACCTCGCCCGTACGATGGAAGACAAAGAATCGAAGAGAGGCGCCCCATTTGGACTGCGCTTCCACGCAGATTTTGCGCAAGACCTTTTCCGCTAGAGGCTCAAAAGCATCGTAAGCCACCGCCCTGACACTCCGGCCGAAATTCGTCTCACGAACTGCGCCCACGAAAAGCACCGTTGCTCCGTGCGCGGTATCGCTTGACGCTAGGGCAAGCTCCGTGAGGTCGATAGGCTTGGCACTCACTTCTATCACGATCATTTTCAACCTCCGCACACCGGGGGCAGTACTGCGACCGTCGTGCCGTCGCGCAACACCTGGGCGTCGATCAGCACAGCTGTCTCGTCGGCAAAGGCTGAGTCCGATAGTAACCGAGGTTCTTTTACGTGGACGCGGAGGGCTTCTCGAAGAGCTGCGACCGTAGCCCCGGGGTCGAGCTCCACTTCGAGCAACGAGCCATTGCCGTAGTTACGGAATGCACCAAAAAGCCGCACCTTGATTTTCATCGATCCTCCGTAGGAAAGATGGGATAGACATCGACCTCGGTTCCTTCTACTGCCTCGCGCCCCGCCTCGGGAAACACCACCCAGGCATTGGCCTCCAGAAGCGAGCTCACCATGAAGGAAGGCTGCCCGTGCAGTGCGGTCACCTTGCTTGCCTCGGGTCCACACTCCAGGCGCGCTTTGAAAAAACACCGCAGCCCTTCGGGTTTCGGCGCGGGTGCCGCAAGCCGCGCGCGAAGTGGAAGCTCTGCTGGCTGCCCGGCCAGCATTCGCAAATACGGCGAGATAAAAAATCTGAGGCCCACCACGGTTGAGATCGGGTTGCCAGGAACGCCAAATACGACTGGGCGCCCAGGCGACGGCAGCTCCGCGAAAAGCCCTGGCTTGCCCGGACGTATCGCGACCTTGTGGTAGCGAATGAGCGCGCCCGCGTGCTCGAGCGCTTCTTTGATGAAGTCGCACTTGCCCATCGAGACGGCCCCTGTCGTGACGATGACGTCCGCGCCGTCGTCGGTCATGGCGTGCAGGCGTTTCAGAAAGTCTTCAGGGCTGTCTCCCACGACACCGTACGTGCGGCACTCCGCACCGAATCTCGGTCCGGCAGCAACGAGGTAAGGCGCCGTGGAGTTGCGGATTTGTCCGGGCTCAAGCTCACGCGTCGTATAAGGCACGAGCTCGTCGCCCGTCGAAAGGAAAGCCAAACGAGGCCGCCGAATCACGGGAAGCTTTGCGAGACCAAGGCTTGCCGCTGCCATGAGGTGCTCTGGTGCAAGCTGCGTCCCTGGCCGAAAGATCGTCTGCCCCTCGGCAAAGTCCTCTCCGCGCTCTCGAACATTCTCGAAGGGTTTCAACGCGCGCTTGAGCTCAATGCTTTCTGGGCGTCCGTCCGATGCGCGATGTACTACTACATCCTCAATCTTGACCACGGCATTGAGAGCGCCAGCACGCCCACCTTCAGGCATCGGGGCTCCGGTCATGATTTCAAAACAGTTCTCGCGACGCGTGCCGGGGCGCTCGGTAATCCGGTCGCCAGCCATGATCGTGCCCAGCACGCGCAGACGTACCGGGTGCTCTGCTGACGCCATTTGCGTCGCCTCGCTCGAAACCGCGAAGCCGTCCATCGCAGAGTTGTCGAAGCCGGGAATCGCCTCCGCGCCGCGCACCTCTTGTCCAACGACGCGGCCGAGTGTCTGGTCGAGAGGAACCCATTCCACGGGTAGCCTTCGATCCCGGGCCGACGCCGTGAGTATGGCAAGCGCCTCGGAATAGGTAATCATGACAGAGCCTCCGCTTTCGTTTTGAGTCGCGATCGGAAAAGAGCTACCTGGAGCATCTCGTAGGCAACTCCGACAGCAAGCACTAAAAGCATGTTTCGCGTGAAGGCCGCGGTCAGCGCCATGACGGCAAGCTCAAGCTTTCCCGGCAAAGAGTCCCAGGTCGGCTTTGCCAGGCCGATGTGAAAAACCCCAGTCGACGCCAAAAGCGCGGCGATCAGCATCGCGGGAAACTCAAGACGCACATGCCCGCCAAGCGCCTGCGCGGCAGCAAGCGCAAGCAGAAAGCCGCCGATGATCGCGTTGGCGCGCCAATGCCTGGCCCCGCCGCGCACGTGCGCGGTCACCCCACCCGAGCCATGACAATACGGAAGACCGCCGATTGCCGCCGACACCAGATTTCCAAGTCCGATCGAGGTCAGAAGAGCGCGGATCGTCACGCGCGAGGCTCTCTCTCCAAAGTATCGACGAGCGACATCCTCGGTGCCCACGACCGAGTTCCCCAGCGTCAACGCGATCTGCGGAAACACGAGCGCCGCCACGATGGCCGGCCGGAACGCTTCGTGGTGCGGAAGCGCCGTTGTCGGCTGAGCGAGCTGCGGATGAAGCGCCCCGTTCACAACGGTCCAGGCAAGCCCTAGCGTTGCAACTACTCCAAGCACTGGAAACCTCACAAGCGCCGGGAGACCGACCATGATCGCGACAAGGAGTAACGCAAGAAAGCTTGAATCGAACTTCGCCCCTTGGAGGATTAGAAGCACGCCCAATGCCGCTTGCAAACCGTGGATAAGCGAACGAGGCACGCGCTGCCCCAGTCGATTCACGTCAAAACAAGTGAGACCAAGACAGACTAAGCCCAGGAGCGCGCCGCTGGCTCGGATTTCACCCAAGCCCGCACCAATGGAGATCGCCGCGATGGCGATAGACTTCAGTGGCTGAATCGCCATAGGTACACGGAACCAGATTCCCGCAGCCAGATAGGCGAGCCCGGCCGTAAACAGAAGCGCCGTAGCGGAAAAGCCCCCTTTAAGAGAAAGGGCTGCGAGCAGCGGAAAGAGAATGGCCCCATCGGCGAAGGCGCCGGTGAAGTCCGAAAGAAAGGATTTCAATGCGCGCCTCCTTCGATGATGTCGAGGGCGTGCACAAGAATCGGCTCCAGAGCCTCGATTCCCTCGAGGGCTCCTCTGCGGCTGCCCGGCAGCGGTATGACGAGCGTGCTTCCCACGAGACCGGCCTCGCCCCGCGAGAGCCAAGCCAACGGCGTATGCCTCGAACCCGAAAGGCGCAGGCACTGGCCAATGCCCGGAATGGGGCGCTCATAAATTTCCTCGAGAGCCTCAGGGGTGACATCACGGGCGCCAAGGCCGGTTCCACCCGTCGTCAAAACGAGCGCAGCCTCGAGCTCATGTGCGGCCCGGAGCACCTCCCGCTGAATGAGAGCACGTTCGTCGGCCACGACGCTTGTCCCTACGACCTTGCCTCCCCGGCTTGCGATGACATCAGCCAGCGCGGGGCCTGAGCTATCGCTCATTTCGCCTCGCGAGCAGCGATCGCTTACGGTCACGATCGCGATGCGGCGGTTTTCAAGCGTCGTGCGCTCTCGCTGAAACGCCTCGCGTTGCGCAGGATGCGCCCAGAAGCCGCTTTTGCCGCCCTCCTTGGTGCAGAGACGCACGTTGGTGATATCGATCGCAGGATTGACGGCCTTCGAAAGATCATAAATCGAAAGCAGGGCGCCGTTGACACCTGCCAGGGCTTCCATTTCGACCCCTGTCTTCCCAGTGGTGCGGGCTTCGCAAAATACCATAACGCTCGAGCGTTCGGGATCGAGCGTGAACGAAAGACGCACGCTCTCGAGCGGCAACGGATGGCACAGTGGGATGAGCTCGGAGGTGCGTTTGGCGGTCATGATGCCCGCCATTTCGGCGGCGGCAAGCACGTCACCTTTCAGGTTGTTTCGCCGATCGATGGCCTCGAAAGCGTCGCTCGCGAGAATGATCTCGCCTTGCGCGACGGCGCGTCGATGCGTGTCGGGCTTTCCGCCCACGTCGATCATGTGAAAAGCGGACTCACCCGCCAATGGCTGAGAATGTTCCCGTGTTTCCATATTTTCCCTCTGGCAGGTAGTGCGAGACCTCTTTGGTCGCGAGCAGTTCGATGAGGCGGGCTTTCAGCTCCTCGCGTTGCAAAGGCTCGCGCAAAAGATCGCGAAGCGTGACCTCGCCCTTGGCGAAGAGACACAGGCGAAGTGCTCCCTGGCTGGTGACGCGAAGGCGGTTGCAGGTCTTGCAGAACTCTTTCGAGTAAGGCGCAATAATGCCGATTCGCCCAACGTATTCCGGATGGGTAAACTCCTCGGCTGGCCCATCGCCCTCGCTTCGCATCCGCGGCGCCCAACCTTGCGTCAGAAGCCTGGCGCGAATCGCGTCGGCGCGCGCATGCCGGCGCTTGAAGAGGTCCTGGTTGGAGGCTGTCGGCATGAGCTCAATAAACCGCACAGTGATCGGGCGCGTCCGCACCCAATCCGAGAAGCGATCGAGCTCGGTGTCATTAAGGCCTGCGAGCAGCACGGCGTTCACTTTGACGTGTTCGAACCCGACGTCGAAGGCGGCATCTATCCCTTCAAGAACATCGGGCAGCTTGTCGACACCTGTGATTTCGAAGAACTTCGCGCGATCCAGCGAATCAACACTTGTATTGAGCCCGCGCACTCCCGCGTCAAACAATGGGCGCGCAAGCTCGCGCAGGCGGTAGCCGTTGGTCGAAAGCGCGACCCGGCGCACGCCGGGTGTCGTGACGACGCGATCCACGATTTCAAGCAGGTCGCGACGCAACGTCGGTTCACCACCCGTCAGACGCACTTTCCAGGTTCCCAGCTCGGCGAAAGCCGCGACGAGGTTCGATGTCTCATTGGGCGTAAGTGGCGCGGGCGCACCCGTGCGACAGTACCCGTTCGGAAGACAGTACTGGCAGCTGAAGTTGCAGGCATCCGTGATCGAAAGCCGTAGATACGAGAATCTACGACCGAATGAGTCCTCTAGAATTTGCACCGGGTCACATCCTGCAACACAAATGCCACCGAACCCGTTCGGCACATGTCGTGCATTTGTCTGCTCAACATGGTAGACGAACGTCTAATAGCCAAACCCGACAAGTGGGTTCAATCGGCGTGCGTACTCTGCTCGTTTGGGTGCGGGCTCGACATTGGCGTGAAAGACGGCAAAATCGTCGGAGTGCGCGGACGCGCTGAGGATCGCGTCAACAAAGGTCGCCTGGGGCCCAAAGGTCTTCACGGCTGGATCGCCAACGAGAGCCGCGAGCGCCTCACTCACCCGTTGATTCGCAAGCCCGATGGCAAGCTGCATCCAGCGAGCTGGGACGAGGCGATGAACATCATTGTGCAGCGCACAAAGACCCTCATAGACAAGTACACGTCCGGCTCGATTGGCTTCTATAGCACCGGACAGCTTTTCATCGAGGAGTACTACACGCTGGCAATGGTTGGCCATGCAGGCATCGGCACGAATCACATGGATGGCAACACACGTCTTTGCACCGCGACTGCCGCAGCGTCGCTACGCGAAACTTTTGGCGCAGACGGCCAACCAGGCTCCTATACCGATCTCGATACGACGGAGTGCTTGCTTGTCATCGGCCACAATATGGCCAATACGCAGACCGTCATGTTCATGCGCGTGCTCGATCGCAGGCGTGGGTCCAATCCGCCGAAGCTCGTCGTCATCGATCCGCGCAAAACACAAACTGCGAGTGAGGCCGACGTGCACCTTGCGCCGCGCATCGGCACGAATGTCGCCGTGCTGAACGGCCTGCTCAATCTCATCATCGAAGCCGGGCAAATCGACATGGGCTTCATTGCAAAGCACACCGTTGGTTTCGAGAAGCTCAAGGAGGTCGTTTCGAAATATACGCCGGAGCGTGTTGAGGAAATTACAGGCATTCCAAAAGAAAAGCTGCGCGAAGCGGCCCGCGTCGTCGGAAGCGCCAAAAGCCTGGTTTCCACCGCGCTGCAGGGCGTATATCAGTCGAATCAGGCCACGGCCGCTGCCGTTCAGCTCAACAACATCAATCTCGTTCGCGGCATGATCGGCAAGCCCGGCTGCGGGATTTTGCAGATGAATGGACAGCCCACGGCCCAGAACAATCGCGAGACCGGCTGCAACGGGGAGTTTCCGGGGTTCCGCAACTGGGACAACCCCGAGCACATGGAAGATCTCGCCGCGCGATGGAACATCGACCCCGCGAAATATCCGCATTGGGGACCGGCGACTCACATCATGCAGATGATGAGGCTTGCTGAGCTCGGTTCGCTTCGGATGCTTTGGGTGATCTGCACAAACCCCGCTGTTTCGCTCCCGGAGCTTGCGCGCATTCGGAAGATTCTCGAGAGCAAGAAGCTTTTTTTGGTGGTGCAGGACGGGTTTCTCACCGAGACCGCCGAGCTTGCCGACATCGTGCTCCCGGCCGCCATCTGGGCTGAGAAAGTCGGCACCTTCACGAACGTTGATCGCACCGTACATATCTCGCATAAGGCCATCGAGCCGCCGGGCGAGGCGCGCTCGGACTTCGACATCTTTATCGATTTTGCAAGACGCATGGACTTTCGGGACAAGGACGGGAATCAATTTCCGCCGTTCAATTCGCCGGAAGAAGCATTTGACCATTGGCGCGAGTGCTCGCGTGGATGCATCTGCGACTATTCCGCCATAAGCTATGAAAAACTCACGGGAGGCTCAGGCATCCAGTGGCCCTGCATGGAGAGCTCGCCCGAAGGCACAGAGCGGCTCTACTCGAATTTTGTTTTTCCGACCAAGGCCTCGCGCTGCGAGTTCTGGGGGCACGACCTCGAGACGGGCGCGGCGACGACCAAGGAAGAATACAAGGCCAATGACCCAGACGGTCGAGCGATTCTGAAAGCGGCCGAGTATCATCCGCCGCTCGAAGTTCCCGACGAGACTTACCCGTTCTGGTTCACGACGGGCCGGGTGGTTTATCAGTTCCACACGCGCACGAAGACAGGTCGCTCGGAGGAGCTCAATGCGGCCGCCCCCGATGCCTTTGCCGAGCTCAATGCCGAAGACGCGGCTCGCCTCGGAATCAAACAGGGCGAGCTCATCGAGATCAGCACGCGCCGGGGAAGCATTCGCGTACCTGCGGCGATTGGCGAGATCGAGCCTGGGCATGTGTTTGTGCCGTTTCATTATGGCTACTGGGATGACGAGACGGGGCGTCCGCGCGCGGCGAACGAGTTAACCCTCTCCCAATGGGACCCAGTCAGCAAGCAGCCCTATTTCAAGTACGCGGCGGCGCGCATCTCGAAGCCGGGACTGCACACGGTCAAGGAGAAACTTGGCGATGCCGCCGGCAAGGCCGTGCATCAGGCGACTCAACTTGCAGACAAGGTGATGGGTGCGGCGCATGTTGAGCGCTCGCGGGTCGCCGATTATCTGGGCCTGCTCGTGGATTCGCTTCAGCAGTTTAGCGAGGCCTGCAGCACGGTCTCTCTACATCATTTCGTGGAGTCCGAAGTTCGAGCCGGACTTACGCGGCTTTCAATTTTTTCGAAGCAGTCCATCACCGAGCTCAAGCCTTTCGTGGCTCGCTACGGCGTGATCCATCAGAAAGAGCCCAAGAAACTGCGGGAATCGCTTTTTCCGAGCGTGCGGCCGGGTGCCTTCGGCTTGTTGCGTGACCTGCACGAGCTGTTCGTGCTTTGGTCGGATGTGCACATGTCGCTTATGGCGCTCATGCAAGCTGCTCTTCAGCTTCGGGACAAGGAGCTTGTCTGGGCTTTGGGCTTGATCCATGAGCAGACCGAGCGGCAGAAGAGTTGGCTTACGACTCAGGTAAAGCATCACGCCGGGCAGACGCTCGTGGTGCCGTCGTGAATCGTGCCCGGCTTGAGGCGGCGCCACGGCCCGAGCACGAACATCCCGCGAAGCACTTCAAACGAAGTTACCTGGCTATCCCCGACGTCATCTGGGTTCCTTTTTCCTGCGCCTTCTTGATGCTGATCCCCGGAGTGCTGAGCTTACTGCTGCGGGAGCCCTGGCTTTTTCCGAGCCTGGCGCCCACGGCACTGCTCTTGACCGCGACGCCGCGCCTTCCCTCGGCAAAACTCTATAACAGTCTTGCAGGGCACCTGCTCGCGATTGGCACGGGGCTTTTGATGGCAGTCGTCTTTCAGCTTGCGGGACACCCGCCAGTCCTTGTTGCCGGCAAAATCGATCCGCCTCGGATCTGGGCTACGATCGTCGGCATGGCTGTTTTACCGTTTCTTCAGATCTTGCTTCGCGCGATCAATCCGCCGGCTGCGGCAACGTTACTTTTGATCACTCTCGGAGCATTCAAGCCGCACTGGGGCGAGATTCGGTATTTGGTTTTGGGCATTTTGGTTACGGTTTTCGCGGGCGAGATCTTGCGCCGGGTGCGCTTGGCTCAGCCTGGGCAGAGTTGAGGTTGGGGCGGCACGGCTTCCGATCGCTGCCTGTACCTGCGCAGAAAACGTAAATTGAATCTATTTACAAGAATTAACGCAATACATTGAGGTGGCGATCTCGGCGCGGTTCTAGCGATTTCGGATACTTCGGCCCAACTATAGACAATTGTAGACAGATCCCTTGATCTCGCAAGCAGAGTTCGCATGCCCGATGAAATGACAACTCAGGAAAACTCAGGACAATTCCAGAAAGCTTGGACGGGATACAGTCTACTGTGTCTTCCGTCGCGGCCTTGTACTTGAGTCGGAACTTTCGTCACGAATTTCTGACTTGGAGTTAGCCCGTCGATGCTTTTTCGAGACCCGTTTGGCGTCCTCGCGAGTACCCCAAAAACCACCGCCGTTTTTCGCTCCGGAATGCTCGGTCTTGGTTTTCGACCTTTTGCTCAGCGACATGATCAGCCATATCTTCTGGCGTAGCCCTTCAAGACTTCGCGAATCAGCCTCTGATACTTCAAGCCAGCTTTACCCGCATAGCCCTTGAAAAACTTCAACGTCTTGGCATCCAGCGCGATCGTGATCTTGATCGTTTCCTCGCTTGGCAGTAGTTCTTCCGGAGGCGGCAGAAAGTCAGGGATCGGGGTCAGCCGCCCCTGAGGCTCATTCGCGTCTTTTTCTTTTTTCCGTTTCATAAAGTTTCCTTCCCTCTCTCCAAAATCCGGCGCCGATAATCCTGATCCGGTCCTTACGTCTGGTGAATCGCACCGTGGCAATTCGATTCCCAATTCGACCGACACAGAAGAGCCGTTCCTCGCTTAAGCTATGTTTCTCGTCGATGGCGATCATGCGATGCGGATCCAGAAACGCGAGAACCGCGGTATAAAAATCCAGATCGTGCTTCTGGACGTTCCGGTGCTCTTTTTCCGCATCCCATTCGAACTTGCCGAAAATCACCGTTGGAGCCATCTGACTCGATATTGCCATAAATATGTATATCAATACATACTAAAATATGGACTTCTGTGTGAGCGGCAAGAACCGGATTTTCCATTAAAATACAGGCTTAATCATCCACCGGCGGCGTTCGTTATGAGGCATATTCGCGCCAATTATATCAGTTTAAATCAGAGCAGCCCGCCCCGACAATAGAACCATGAAGAATTTGAAGAAGCGTTTCCCGGCTCTCGCGGTGTCCGTCGTTCTTTCGTTCTCATGGGCGGTGTCCGCCAGCGCCGCCGTCATCGCCGATTTCGCGGGCATCTACGCGGCGAGCGAAGACTTCTCGAAATCATCCGAGGAAACGACGCTGTTCCAGGTTTCACCCACCGGAAAGATATTCTTCCTCGATCAGCGTGCGCCGGAGCTATCTTCCGAGATCGGAGCGCTCCGGTTGGACGGCTCTGATGCGATCATCGATCTCAACCCCGACGTGATCGGCAAAGACTGGTACGCACGGCTGAAAGTAAAGCTCGGCTCGCTGAAGTTAGAGCGCGACGAGAACGGCACAATCACGTTACGACTCAACTCCCTTCTCGACGGCAACTTCTTCACGAGCTACAGGCCACTGCGCGTCACTCCCCATCAGCAGCGCAGCCTTGAAAACGGCGTGCGCCAGGAGCTCGCCGGCGGCCGCTGGGTGCTCGTCGGAAAAATTGAGCACATCGCGAAGTCCGGCGCGGAGTTCGAGCAGGCTGCGCCCGAGAGTAACGAGCTTCGTAGCGGCTTTTCCGC
Source organism: Deltaproteobacteria bacterium (assembly GCA_016194725.1). Taxonomy (GTDB): domain Bacteria; phylum Bdellovibrionota; class UBA1018; order UBA1018; family UBA923; genus JACQAX01. The sequence goes on along the minus strand of JACQAW010000098.1, from coordinate 1,143 downwards.
CTGGGACCTTCTCGGGATCGACATCAACCGCCAACCTCTCACCTATGTACCCCTGAACTCGCTCGAGTTCTGCGACCGCGGCGTGGCCATCGTCAATAAGGGCGATTTCATCGCCGGTTTTTCGGTGAACCCTATCGACGAATCGCTGGTCATCCAGAGAAATCTCGAAAGCTACGCTCATCCAGAACATCTGCGTGTCCAAAGAATGAGTGGCTCCTGGCTCAAGCTCACGGAATACTGGCACGGCGGCCAGACCTATTTTTATTATCGTCGAGTACCTTCGACCCAATGCGATGCCATCGGCTCGCTGAGGGCCAGCATCGAAGATGCGGCGCCCCCGAAGACGCTCGTGAGCGAAGACCTAGGCCAGCCCGTGTGCATCGAGCCGAGCACTGTGCGTGCGGTCGAAGCGCGCTAGCTCGAGGCGCCGATGGAAGCCATTCGAGCACGACTCGCTTAGACGCAAACGGATCGACATTGGGCAGGACTGAGTTTGGCCATCATGGCCAAACTTACCGTCGAGCGGAGGGCGCGCATCCTGCGCGCCTCATTATAAAGTCATTCGCGCCCGCGTGCGCGGGACGCGAATGCGCGCCGTCGAACCTTGCTCGCTTCGCGAGCACGAGGTTCTCGTCATACCGCCGGGCAACGCATACAAAAACGCTCCGAGGCGCTTCGCGCCCCGGAGCGTTTTTGTATGGCGATCCCGACAGGACTCGAACCTGTGACCCTCTGCTTAGAAGGCAGATGCTCTATCCAGCTGAGCTACGGGATCGTCATCCTATCTGTACTTCTCCACGAGGTTATTTGCAAACCCTTGGAACACCTAATGTCTAAGCATTTTACGCCCGTAGAGCGGCGACGCCTTTTCGGCTTAAAACCGGCGAAAAGAACCAACTCCCGAGTTAACTCCCCGCGCCTTTTCAACCCCATAAGCCCAATCAGCTTTCCCGGCGCCGGCCCGCAAACCGGGCTGGTGGCGCATCGGTTGCACTATAATGATGCATGTACTGGCTCGTGACCGCACTTCTCAGCACGCTCTGCCTGGCGGCGCCGCCTTTGAGCCCGCGCGACTTCACCTTCGGCATCGAGCTCACGGCTACGACCGATGCGAACCCCGACCACGACATCAGCCTGCCCATC
>JACQAW010000053.1 GCA_016194725.1 Deltaproteobacteria bacterium | reverse complement strand
TGCGGAGCGCGGCCTCGGGATTCCATCGTCGCTCGCGACGGCACTGAGCATCAGCGCCTGCCCAACCCTCGCTGCCCGACTCGACTCTCCCTCGATCTTGACAACCGGCGCCTTGTTGGCCCGCAGCCGGCAGCTGGCTCAAATCGAGGTATTCCGCCGAGGAAAGTTTCTCGTGTTCGTCTGCCGCCAGAAAGGCGATGGCCTGAATGCGGCCGGATACCGGATCGTGCCGCACGATCAGGCCATCAGCAAGCTGCTGCACCTGCGCGAGCATCTTCTGCATACGCCCGGAAATCTCGTCGGCCGGCTCGCCGCCCGGCACGAACCCGCCCACGCCAGCGGCCGCAATGTGAGTTGCCGAGATAATCAGACGCTGCTTGTCCCAGCCGAATTCCAGCTCGACGCATTTTGAACGCTCACCCTCACGGTAATTCACCCAGGCATTGAATATGGCCAGCTCAATCATATGCCTGAAGCGGTATTCCGCATCAGCGGGGTCGCCCGCCGCCTGAATGAACGGTTGGCATTGGAAAAGCATGAAATCAACGACCCTGCCGATATGGCGGGTCGAGAAGATGTTTTCGAAATAAACCTGCGCATCGGACGCGAGCAGTTCCTCAACGCCGAACTTAATCTTATTTGCGGCGGTCAGAAGCGCATTGCTCATGCGACCGCCTTTTCTGGCGCGAAATGCTGCCGAAACTGCCGTTCAATTTTGCGCGCGATGCGCGACACGGGCAGGGGCGAGCCCGGGGCACGCATGACGATCCACTGCGCGAGTTCGACCAACTCGGCGAGCTCGTCGCCACGGCTGGCTTGGCGGAATCTAAAGTCAGCCTTCGCGACCCCTGGTACATTCCCGCTGACTCCGCCAATCTCGGCGCAAAACACAGTCTCTGCGAGCTGCACCAGATAGCCGGTATCCGCGTAACCCAGCCACAGCGCAAGCAGTCCTGATACCGCAGCCAGGCGCAATCCGCGCTCGTAGGCATCGACCGAAAAATCAGCGACGTGCAGCAGCGTTTCGGGCTTGGGAACGCCGAACGCCCGATTGAAAAAGAAAAGAGGCGCGTAATCGTCACGGCCCGAGCCCAGCACGCAGTCGACGATCCAGCCGGAAACGGCGCGCAGGCTGCGGTTTTTTTCAAACGGCGCGGTCTCGGTATCATCGCACAGCGCCCGCACCGCGCGCGCGGCCTCGGCAAGCTGCGGATAACGCTGATCCAGCTCGGGCTCGGTTGAAAAAACCTGGCCGAACCGCTTGAGCTTTTCCAGCACGCGCGGCTCCAGCGGCTGAAAGGCATTGACCATGAGAATGAAACGCTGATTCGTGGGCAAAAAGATATGCAGCGGCCGATCCACAAGCATGCCTGCTTGCAGTTTGGCGATCTCCACAGGTACGAATTTTCTATCCGCGCCGGCTGCCATTTTCTTTCGCGAGGTAGTCTATCAAAGCATGGAAAATCCACGCATTTTGACTCACCTCTACCTAGTTATTATCGGTACTTAGCCGTTACTTTTTCACGATCGGCTCGCCTGCAAAGTAGCAGGCGGCAAAATGTTCGCTTTTTCCCTGCATTTCCAGGGCAGGAAATGCCGACTTGCAGCTCTCGCGCATGTTTGGGCAGCGGGGGTGGAAAAAACAGCCGGGTGGTGGGTTGATCGGGCTGGGCACATCGCCCTGTAAAATTACCCGGTCCTTCTTGAATTTCGGGTCGGCGATGGGAATCGCCGACAGCAAGGCCTGCGTATAAGGGTGCTGCGGACTGGTGTAAATCCGGGTGGCGTCTGCCTGCTCCACCACTTTTCCGAGATACATGACAACGACCTTGTCGCTGACGTGCTCGATTACTTTAAGATCGTGCGAGATAAAAAGATAGGTCAGCTGAAACTCGTCTTGAAGATCCATCATCAGATTCAGGATCTGCGACTGGATCGAAACATCGAGCGCGCTTACCGGCTCGTCGCAAACGATGAACTCCGGTTCCACCGCCAGTGCGCGGGCGATACAGATGCGCTGGCGTTGTCCGCCGGAAAACTCATGCGGGTAGCGGTCGGCCGCCTCGGCGCGAAGGCCGCAAAGGTCGAGCAGTTTTCTGATTCGCTGCGGACGTTCACCGATGCAAAGATTGTGAATCTCAAGGGGCTCGCCTATGATGTCGCCCACGGTCATGCGGGGATTGAGAGAGGCGTAGGGATCTTGAAAAATAATCTGCATCTTGCGACGCAGGCGCCGTAGCTCTTCGGCGGGCATGTGGGTCACGTCCTGGCCGTTAAAAAGCACCTGGCCGCTCGTGGGCTCGATCAAGCGCAGCACGCAGCGACCCAGGGTCGACTTGCCACAGCCGGATTCCCCGACCAGGCCCACAGTCTCGCCGCGATTGATTGCCAAACTCACGTCAGACACAGCTTTTACGCTGGCCACTTCGCGAGATAAAATTCCGCCTTTGATCGGAAAAGACTTTACCAGGTTCCTGATCTCGACCAGCGGCTCGCCTTGGGCAGCTCGGTCAATGCGGGCACGATACCGGGAATCGTTTCCAGCCTCTTTTTCTTTTCCTTTTTCGAGGCAACGTGGCTGAAGCTGGGAATCGAGCTCAGCAGGCCACGCGTATATGGGTGCCGGGGATTGGCGAAAATTTCGGCCACCGGTCCCTGCTCCACCACCTTTCCCGCATACATCACCAGCACCTCGTCGGCCGTTTCGGCAATGACTCCCAGGTCGTGCGTAATCAAAATGAGCGCCATGCCCAAAGTTTCACGCAGCTTGCGCATCAAATCCAGAATCTGCGCCTGAATGGTCACATCCAGCGCGGTCGTGGGCTCGTCGGCGATCAGCACGCTGGGGTTGCACGACAGCGCCATGGCGATCATCACGCGCTGGCGCATGCCGCCCGAAAGCTGATGCGGATAATCGTGCACGCGGGTCTCGGGCGAAGGTATGCCGACAAGCTTAAGCATCTCTATGGCGCGCTCCAGTGCCACCTTGCTGGATACTTTCTGGTGCAGCACGATGGCTTCCATGATCTGGTCGCCCACGGTGAATACCGGATTCAGCGAGGTCATCGGCTCCTGAAAAATCATCGAGATCTCATTGCCGCGAATGGCGCGCATTTCGGCGATCGGCAGCTTGACCAGATCGCGGCCCTTGTAAAAAATCTGACCACCGCTGATTTCACCCGGAGGTTTGGGAATGAGACGCATGATGGATAGCGAGGTCACCGACTTGCCGCAGCCGCTTTCACCCACGATGCCCAGCGTGCGACCCTTGAAAACATTGAAACTGACATCATCGACGGCGCGGGCCACTCCGGCTTCGGTGTAAAACGTAGTGGACAGATTTTTCACTTCCAGAATTTTTTCCATCACTCGTCCTTACCGCTTTGCATCGTCGCCATTTTGAGTTTGGGGTCAAACGCATCGCGAAGAGCATCTCCAAATATATTAAACGCCAATACGATAAAAGACATCGCGATTGTGGCGGCCGTCAGCTGCCACCAGACGCCGCGTGCCATTTCGAGCTTGGCATCGTCGATCATCACTCCCCAACTGGGCTGCCCCTGCACTCCCAGGCCCAGATACGAAAGAATGACCTCGGTCTTGATCGCCATTTGAAACTGGAGCGACAGATTGATGATCACGATGTGAATGACGTTGGGCAGGATGTGCCGGAAAATCCGGATGGCATGCCCCGCCCCGATGGCTTCAGCTGCCACCACGTATTCGCGCGTCTTGTGTTTCATGAACTCACCGCGCACCAGACGCGCCAGCGTAACCCAGCTGGTCACACCCAGCGCGATGTAGACCGAAAAGATTCCCTTGCCCAAAACATACGTGAACGCCACCAGCAGCATAATGCTGGGAATGGACGAAATCGTCGTATAGAGCCAGACGATAAACTCGTCGATCAGGCCCCCGAAGTAACCGGCAAGCGCGCCCAGCACCACTCCGATGGGAATCGTGATAATCGAGGTCACGAGCCCCACGCTCATCGCGATTCGGGTTCCGTGAATAACCTTGTAAAAAACGCTGCGGCCAAAGATATCCGAGCCCATGATGGTTTTGATTCCCGCCATCGAAGGTGGGGCATACGCAGCGGCCACCTCAGCGTCCCAAGGCGTGGCAATCAGCCCGAATTTAGCAAAAATCGCCACCAGCGCATAGAAAATGATGATGCCCAGACAAATCATCGCCAGCTTCTCGCGCCGCAGGCGCAGCCAGGCGTCCTGCCAGAGTGACTTGCCCACGCTTGCCCGTACGCTCATCCCAGCCTCACTCTCGGGTCAACGCCGCTGTAAGCCAGATCGGTGGCCAGGCTGCCCAGCACGAACAAAAGCGTCTCGATCACGGTCATCGCCTTGATGACCGGAAAATCAGAGTTGTGAATGGCGTCGATGGTAATGCTGCCCAGACCTGGAATTCCGAAAAAACTCTCGAGTAAAAACGAGCCTGTGATGAGGAATGGAATTTCGATGACCACGTACGTAAGCACGGGAATCATGGCATTCTTGAGCACATGCTTGAACAACACCCTGCTCTCTCCCAGGCCCTTGGCACGAGCCGTGCGCACATAATCCTGCCCCACCTCATCGAGCATGAAAGTGCGAAATACGCGCACGTTGACGCCCAAGCCTACCAGCACCCAAATCAGCGCCGGCAGCGCGATGAACTTGAAGCGCTGAAACAGATCGGCATCGTAGCCCGAGATGGGAAACAGGCCCCACCAGTACGCCAGCACGTACTGGCCGAAAAGAATATAGGCCAACGCCGAAACGCTCATGCCGATCACGCAAAGCAGGACCACGAACCGGTCCAGAAACCTGCCCCGAAAATACGAGACGATCAGCGCGATAATGATGGCCAGCAAAGTTTCGCGTAGCTGCGTCCAAAGTCAAACGTAACGACCTGTTTGAGAAAGTCCACGAATTGCGCGAAATCCGACTTATCGAGCCCCAGGTCGTGGCGCAGCTCTTGAATCTGCGCCAGAGAGGCGTGCTTGCCCAGCATCTGGTACGTGGGGTCGCCCCCTACCTTGTTGAACAAAACAAAAATCAGCAGGCACACTCCGAAGAGAATGGGAATCGTGTAAAGAAGCCTGCGGATCGCGTAGGCCGTCATCGCAATGCCTTGGCGCGCGTGGCGACGTCGACTCGCAGGTATTTCTCAACGTTGTGCTCGAACTGGTGAATCTTGAAATTGTGCAGCCAATAATGCGTCAGACGCGTCTCGGCCTGGTTAACGGTAATAATCCAGGGCACGTCCTGCGCGAAAATATCGCGCATTTTTGCAAACAGGGCAAATCGCTCCGGGCTGTCGCGCATCAGGGCTATCTTCTCATAAAGCGCGTCAAATTTTGGGTTCTTGTAGTTGGACTCATTCGAGCCCGGCGACTCGTTTTTGCTGTAAAGCAGCTGCCAGCCGTTTTCGGCGTCCGGGTAATCATACTGCCAAGTGATTCCCCAAATCTGCGCCTGTTTGCGGCGCACGCGACTGAGCAGCTCGGGCCACGAAACGGTATTGAGGCTCACCCTGATTCCCAACTCAGCCATCGAACGCTGAAAATACTCGCCAATCTGGCGATAGGTCATGTCCGATTTCAGGTCGTAAACCAGCTCGGGAATTCCCTGGCCGTTGGCATGACCGGCCTTGGCCAGAATTTCCCGCGCCTGCACCAGGTTGTATTCCCGAGAAGGATTTCGATAGCTCGGCTCATACCCGCCAATGCCCGGCGGAATGGGTGTCTCGGCCCGGGTTGCCAGCCCAAGGTAAAACTTTTCGATCATCGGGCCTTCGTCCAGCGCCAGCGCCATTGCCTTGCGCAGGAATTTGTTTTTCTCACCACCGACAACCGGATCTTCCATATTGAAGGCCACGTAGTTGAACCAGATGCCAGGCGTCGTGAATACCTCGATGCCCTGCTCGCTGATCGTCTGCCTGGCTTTGTGGTTGAGGTCAAAGATGTCGCCAGCGTTGTCCTTGTTGACCTTCGACAGATAGTCGTGGTTGTTCTGCATGAAATTGAGCCAGGCGGGCTGATCTTCGATAATGATGTCGTCGATAATCTTGTCCACGAACGGCAGCGGCTTGCCCGCATCGGCCAGGCGCCCGGCTTCCTTGTCGCCAGGGCTGCCCTCGGTAGGATAGTTCTGCCCGTGAAAGCTGGGGTTACGCAGCCAAATTGCCTGGTTCGGAGTCAACGTATCAAGTCGAAATGGCCCCGTACCGACAGCGTGCTGGCCAAACTCGGCGCCATAGCGCTCAACCGCTTCGTGAGGCACGACGTTGGCATAGGGCATGGTGAGTACATGGAGAATCAATGGATTTGGCCGGGTGAGCTTGATGATCAACGTATGCTTTTCGGGAGTCACCAATCCGGTGATCGGCGCGCCATAGTCGGCTCTCCCGGATCTTTTGGCCTGCTCGGCCCACTCGTTCAGACCCGCGATTTTTCCGTCGAAAATCCACCAGCCGTCCGAAGACTCCCTGGGGTCGGCCAGCCGCCGGAACGAGTATATAAAATCTTCGGCCACGACCTCTCGGCCTTTGCCGCCCTGGCCGAAGGCCGGGTCATCCTGAAAATAAACACCCTTCTTGAGCCGGAAGGTATACGTCAGCCCATCTTTTGAAACCTCAGGCATGGACTCCGCGAGCAGCGGCTCAAGGGCATAAGGCCTTTTCAGATAGTGATATTGCACCAAACCTTCATAAGCCCGACGCGAAAGGATGTGCGAATAAAAATCCGAGGCATGGGCCGGATCGAGCGTCTTGTACTTCTCGCGAATGCCGGTACGCAGAACATTGCCCAGCTCGCGTTTGTTCGTACAAGCGGAGTCAGCAAAAGCAGTCACGATCAAAAGCAGCAGAACGATGCTAAATCTTTGGAGTGACAACGTAATCCCTCGATTTAAAGTGGTACCTTCGAGGGATCTCGATGTCAAACAGACCGGACGAAGATCGAAAGCAGTCTGTTCGTTTTGCGATTCAGGATCAGCATCGAGATAAAATGCCGGGGCTCGCCCTGGGCATCCTTGACTACGACACTTGAAACAACGATTGCGCCGTTTGCCGAGTTGATGCCCACCTTCGCGACCATTGCCTTGAACGTGGACAGAATGCTTTTGCCGTCCGTCGCATCGCCCAACGACTTGGGCAGGCTTTGTGGATCAAGATCAAACCCTTCGCGCCCGACTACCGTCAGCTGCTCAAGGACAGCCTTTTCGGAATAACGGAACATTTCCGAATCGAATTTCGCCGCTGCCGGAAACTTGATTTCCTCGTGCTCGCCTTCGATTTCCCGGGCGCTGAGCAGCACGCCGTTGTCGTTCATGATGTTGTCTTCGCCCCAGCTCAAGTTGGTTTTCTCAATCAGCACTCGCGCCGCATCATCCTTGGCCATCTCAACCACACGCGCCGATCCGTCTGAAGCTTTCATTGCGTCAAAGGCCTTGCCGGCATCCTTGCGAATCGTATCGTTCCAAACTCCGCCCATGCCAAGCTTCAATGCGAACGTGCGGCTTTCCTGTAAAAAGCGGCGGATGATGAGTTCCTTGGCATAAAACAGGCTTTCGCCCCGGCCGATGCGCTCGAGCTCACCCTTGGTGAAGCGCGAGTCGATGCGCAGCGCTTCGATGGCCTTTTCGCGCACGAACTCTTCGGAATTGCCCGTTTCGGCCGCGACCTTGGTCACATATTCCTTCAGAAAACCGCCGCGTGCACTCGCCCGCGCGTCAGACAAAACAAGTAACGCCGCCGCAAGCGCGACGAGAGTGCAAACGACAAAGCCCAGCCGATTCCGCATTGAAAGGTCTCTCCAGATAAGTTTATGACTCGGTGCATTATCATGAAGCAGACGGGCGCTCAATATTTTACTGATTTTCTCTACTAAATTTCTCGAGACCAGCGGGCAGCGCAAAGACCTGCATGGGGATGGTTTCGTTCCAACGGCGTTCGCGCCAGGCGACGTTGATTTCGGAACTCGGGCCATGAGCTACCTCAGAATATCCCAATAGTTTCGAATCACTAGGCAGGTAATAGTCGTCTTTATCCAAAAAATGGGAATACTGAACGACATATTTTTCGGCTTTGCCCCCACTGGCGTGAACCGTTCCTTCAATCGTACTTAGTGCCAATCGTGGGCCGGGATCGATCCAACTCATAATATAGCGCAGAATATTGCCCCCCGAACGGACCTCGAAACCATCCGCGTCAGCCACGCCGACTTTCCCGTCGTCGGGTATCGGCAGAAATCCCAGCAGCAGCTCAGGCAGCCTGGCCAGCGGAATGCCGTACCAGTAATTTCGCACCTCATATATCGTGCGCGCGTCGTAATCCACCCACGTCAGCCGCGAATGCGCGTCCAGAATCAGCAGCGCATGAGTGGCGCCCAGCGGGTCCATGGCCTCGATGCGCAAAAGCGGGCGCCTGGGGTCGGTGCGATCAACGGCGATGACCGCCGGAAATGAAATTTTTTGCTGCGGCGATCGGGCCGAAATCCAGGCGCGACCCCGTTCGGTGTGAATCTGCGAGGACTGCTTTGAGATAGCGTCGACGGCTTCGCGCGCCGAATACAGACGGGTCCGGGTCGCGCAGCCGCTGAACTCGAAGGTCAGAGCAGCCGCCAGGCCAACAACGCTCAGGAGCGCACAAATGCCACGCGGCCCGTTACTCCGTGGCTTCTTCCTGATTGGAAACAGCGGCAGGGACTCGCGGCAAATTGCCGTTGCTGGAATTTTTTCCGAGCGCTCGCTTGAGTTCATCTATCTTCTTTTCGAGTTTTTCTTTCTCAAGGGGATCGCTGTAGAGTTTTGCCGCTTCCATGTACTTTTGCAAAGCCTTTGTTTTCAGATTGCCGCGCAGATAGGCGTCGCCCAGGTGCTCGATTATCACACCTTCATCGGGACGCAGGCGGGTGGCTTTTTCAAGTTCGAGCGTTGCCTGGCGAATCTGGCCTTTTTGCAGCAGCAGATAGCCGTAGCTGTCCTGAATGTAGCCGTCGCCCGGCTTCAGTTTCAGTGCCCGGCGAATCATCTCTTCGGCCTCATTCAACTTCTGTCCCCTGGTCACATAGGTATAGCCGATATAGTTGAGCGCCTGCACGTTTTCGGGGTTGAGTTCCAGAATGGCAGTCATCGCCACCAGGGCCGATTCCTGGTTGCCCTGCTTGTCGTAAAGCGAGCCCAGGTAATAGAGCAGCTTTTCATCTTTGCCAAACTGTTCGCGCGCGGTTTCAAGCACCTTGATGGCTGCAGCGACGTTCTTGTTTTCTTCGAGCAGCGAAGCCTTGAAGATGTAGAACTGCGGAATCTTCGGGCTCTTGCCAATCGCATCGTCGGTCCAGGCCATGGCGGCTTCGCTCTTTCCTTCCAGCTTGAGCAGATAGCCCACGTGAATCGTGGCGTCGACGTAGACGCTGCTGGTTGGCCCGATTTTCTTGAATTCCTCGATCGATTCATCGTAGTGTTTCACCTCTTCGTAAACCGAAGCCAGGTAAAAACGCACTTTGTCCGCATCGGGGCTCTTGACCAGGATGGTCTTGAACATCTCGATCGCCTTGTCGTACATCTTGCGTTCGATATAGATCAGGCCGATTTTCACGCGCACGTTCAGGTTGTCGTCGTCGGCGCTGTTGAGCAGCAAAAGGTACTTCAAGGCCTTGTCGTATTTTTCCTTATCGATATAAATCTGCGCCAGCCGGGCAACCGACTGTAAATCGCCGGCGTGATCGTAGAGCTCTTCGTAAACTTTGACGGCATCTTCAGGGCGCTTTTTTTCTTCCAGCAGAAGCCCCAGAGTCAGGCCGGCCTGCGTGAAGTTTGGTTTCACCGCCAGCGCCTTGCGAAAGCTGCCGATGGCGAGTTCCACCTTCTCGGTGCGCTGATAGGCACGACCCAGATAGTAAAAGCCCAGGTAGTAGTCAGGCTCTTTTGAAAGCAGGCTTTGCAGAACGGTAATCGCTTCCTTGGCGCGGCCTTCATCCAGCAGCAGCGAGCCTTTGAACACATAGGCTTCAGAATTTCTGGGATCAATGGCCAGTACGGCGTCGTACTGCTCCAAAGCCTCGGGAACCAGCTTGGTCGATGAGTACAATCCCGCGAGCAGCAGCCGCGCGTCGATGTATTTAATCTTGCACTGTTCGATCGCGAAAGTGAGAAGTCCTTTCTTGACGTACTCCGTGGCCAGGCGCGTGTGCACGACCGCCGAGCTTGGGTCGTACGTGAGAGCAACTTTGTATTCTTCGATCGCTTTGGCGGAATCGCCCTCCAAAGAATAGGCCTGACCCATCGAAAAATGGTAGCTGGCCTGGCTTTGGCCATATGCAGGATCGATGATTTTTCCGTTGGCCGGCAGGCTAATATCGGGAACCGGGGTGGTAGGGGATAGCTGTTGGGCACTTTCTACCGGGATAGCTTCTGAGGGTGCCGGGCTTCTTGACGCACTCGCACAACCAGCCGCATATAGCGCCATGCATATGATACCCTGCGTAAACAATAGCTTTTTTAGCCCTTGACTACCTTGAAGCCTCAAATTTTCGGCCATTCAAATCCCTTTCTTTACGCTCCAGTGGCAGCTTCCAGGCTGCCACCCTACTTCCGGGTGTTTTTTGGCTCACCGTATTGACATGACCTTTTTAACGCGGTTATAAAAGACCTTGTTAGGGGGTTGATCCATCTGGCCATTCCCACAGTTACCAGATGTGTCGACATAAACTTTAGGTCACTTTAGATACTTCAGGGGTTACGGTCTACCGCAAGTATCCAACACGGCATAAAGTCCCATCGGCGCCTTCTAACGGATCTTTGAAATTTACGAGTCATCAGCCCTGAACGGGATTGAAATGAAACGGCCGGCTGGTCCCCAGCAGTTTCAGACGAGTAAATATCGATTGATCGCAGTAACAGTGTAACGGGTGGGGAATTAGCGTGAGGGGGGTTCACATGAAAGAAGTTAAGGTCATTAAACGTTATCAGAATCGTAAGCTCTATGACACGAATCAGAGCTGTTATGTCACTCTGGACGAAATTGCCCAGATGATTAAGAACGGCGACGATCTGCGTGTTATCGACAACAAGAGCAAGGCAGACATCACCTCGGTCACTCTGACCCAGCTCCTTTATGAATCGGAGCGTAAGGCGAAGAATGCTGTTCCAGTTGAGATGCTCAAAGAGATCATCCGCGCTGGCGACGGTTCGTTCAGCGGCTACATCCGCAGCAATTTGGCTACTCAGTTGAAGAAATTCGACAACGAAGCGCCAGCTGAAGCGGGTCGTCCAGCTCTCGGCCAACTGAATCAGTAAGGCCCTGAAAAGCTAGACTCTGGAAGAAAATGCGTCATAATCTTCGAATGAAGAAGATTATGCCGAGTGAGTCTTCCGGCCTGAGAAATCAAAGAGGGCAAGACGGGTTAACCGTTCTTGCCCTTTTCTTTTTTGCGGTATGCGGGGCAAGTCTTGCCACCGCAAAACGAGCAGATGCCGCAGTGGGCCGGCACGGATTAGGCGTCAACATTGGCCAGGTGCTGCTGATGGGCGACTTTTCCAAGAACTTTTCAGACTCCCTGGGGTGGGGCTTCAGCTACAGCTATGAGGCCAGCGACATGTTCGGCCTGCTTGCCAACCTGAGCTTCAGCAACCATTCCAACGCCAACGGGACCAACACCCTGGCCATCAAGGGGCTTTCGCCCGACCTGCGCGTGAACCTGGCCTACTTTGATAAGCTCGTGCTTTACGCATTTGGCGGATTTGGGCTATTTCATGTCAACGAAACCGTGGCCCAGACGCCAGGTTCGGTATGGACGTTCGGCTTGGACCTTGGAACCGGCTTTCTGTTGGAGCTCGACCCGCATTTTCAGTTTGGCACCTCGCTTGGGTTCCACAACGTCTTCAGTAAAACCGACCCTGCTACGTCGACCAGCTCAAACCCCAATGGCATTCTCATGGGCGGCACGTATCTGGGCATCATGCTGAACATCTTCTATCTTTTCTGATAGGGTGGAGTCCATTTTATGGATTCCATCTATCTGGACTTGGCTGCGGCTGAAGCCGAAAAATACGTAGGCGCAACCTGCCCGAACCCACCGGTGGGAGCTGCCCTTGTCAAAGACGGTCGGCTGTTGGCCCTGAGTGCACATGTTCGCGCCGGTCTTGA
>JACQAW010000102.1 GCA_016194725.1 Deltaproteobacteria bacterium | reverse complement strand
TGGCCACATTGATTCACGAGCTGACCCATTACCTTTATATCAAAGAAAACTGCAGCGCGGATTTGAAACGTTACAAGGATCTGGAGAGTTTTTCGATGGCTGCCATTCAGGACCAGGGTGAAGAGGTCGATGCCTTTCTGACCGAGTTCAGCGCGCGCATTCGAATCGAGCATTCGCGCATGGGGGTTCCTTATATGTTTCGCGAGGACTTCACCGACTCAGGCCAGTTTCTGGGCACGCGCAAAGAGGTTGCCCGCATTCTGATGACGACACCGGCTTACAAGGACCAATTTTCACAGCGCTTTGACATGTGCAGGGCGTGGGTGAAGAAGACTCAGACTACTCCGGCCCACTAGCCGATTTGACTCGCGTGCGGGGATTTGGTAGCAGGCGGTCATGAAAATGAAGCCCTTGTTCGCGATGGTGGCGGTGTTGTTGGCTCAGACGAGTGCTCAGGCGGCATGGAATATCGACAAGTCCGGCCTGCGCGTGCCCGCGCCACCCGCGCCCGGCTCGGCTGCTGACCGCAAGGACTTCGAGATTCTTTTTCAGTATCAGGAAAAGCGCACCGACGAGGAGTGCCGCGCTGCTGATCTGCAGACTGCCCCCACGCTGGTCGCGCTCTTCGGGCCGCAGACCGGAGTGCTTACCGAGGGTGAAATCGCCACGGTCGAGGACTTCGGGGGCGAGGTGGTGCAAACCGTCGAAAAGGCGGTTAAGCCCTTCAAGAGACGCTTTGCGCGCCACCGCCCTTATGACGAGAATAGCGACCTGAGCCCGTGCGTTCACAAGCCCGGTGGCCAGACCTCCTATCCCAGCTCGCACGCCGCAATTGGAGTGGTGCTGGGCGACCTGCTGGCCGAAATTTTTCCGGCCAAAGCCGAGCAGATTCGCAATGAGGCGCAGCGCGTGGGCGAGAATCGCGTTCTGGGCGGCGTGCACCATCCGACAGACATCGTGGCTGGCCGCAAGCTCGGCGCTCAGATTGAAAGCGCCCTGGAAAAGAACGCCGACTTCATGAGCGCCTTCAACTCCTTGAAGCACTAGCTATAGCCGGCATTCCTGCTAAAATAGGCGCATGCTCCGAATTCTTGCGAGTGCGGCCATCGTTTTGCTTTCAGCCACGGGTGTTGCGCGCTCGCAGATTTACGCCGATGCGCTGCAAATACTCCAAAGCCAGGACACGGCCATTATTCCGCTGTTTTACGCGCGCAAGGATTTTTCGCTCAAGCCGCGAGTGAAGAGTTTCGTGCACACGCCGATTGGCGACGTTTACTTGCGAAACGTTTCGCTCAGCCCTTGAGCAACTAGTGGCCGGTAATGCCGAAACGGCCGGTTTTGTCCTGGCCGGGAGCCAGGGTGACGGCCACCCAGTCCAGGTGATTGAAGGCGTCGGTCGCACAGGTCATGGGCTCGATGGCCAGAGCCTGGCGCGCATGGGGAGCAGGAATGGCATCGCCGGTGTACATGACGAGATAGGGAAAACTCTGGTCCAGCCACACGGTAAGCTTTTGGCGGGTCGCCGGGTTTTCAAGTTTTACCCGTGCCAGGCCATCGGTCCCTCGAAGCAGGCCCGTGTAGCAATGGTTGAGCTTCAAGGCGCCAAGGCGGCGCGGTTTGCGAAAATCGAGAGCGCCACCCGCGACCCCTGCGACACCAATGACAGCGCCGGTGGGCAGGAGGTCCGGGGCGAACTCAACCACATCGGTGGCGGGAATAACGAGATGGGCGTCGTCGATGAGATCGGTTCCCACGGTGAAATAAGGATGAAAGCCCGCACCCACCGGCGCGGGTTTCTTCCCTGAGTTGCGTACGGTGTATTTGCACTCCAGGCCATCGGGCGTGAGCTCGTAGCGCAGCTGTATGCCAAGCGAAAAAGGGTATCCCGCAAAAGCGTCTTTGGTGAGCTCGAAACGAAACTGCGCCATCGACTCGCTCTGATCCTCGAGGTTCCAAAAAAGCGTGCGCACGAAACCATGAATCGCGTTCGGGCCTTCTTTGTCGTTGCGTTCGAGCTGCTGGGTCTGGCCTTCGAAGTGGTATTCGCCGCCGCGAATGCGTCCCGGAAAAGGAATCAGCACGTCACCCTGGCCGCCGCGTTTTTGGGCTTTTCCGCAATAACCCCAAAGAATGTCGCGTGTTGCTACGTCGCGGTCCACGTGAAAAAAACGCCGGAGCGACGCGCCGTAGTTCGAAACCAGGGCACGGTAGCCATTGCAACTGAGCGTAATCTCGGTTTCGGTCTGGTTCATGGACGTGGACACGGTCATGGGCTGCTGACCTCGAAAATCTGACTCATGCAGGTCAGGCCCGCCTCGGCCTTCATGAGCTCAGAGATGTCGACCAGGTCGAGTTTAAAGCCCTGTTTGACGAGCAAGCTTTGAGTTTGCGCAAACCCCGTGGGATGCAGCACAGTATCGGCAAGCAGGATGGCATTGGCCGCGAAGGGCTCGCCGGCCGCGACAGGGAGAATTTCAAAGTCTCTGAACATTTTGGCGTCGACCCAGGCGGGGTTGACGAGCACTGTGTTTTTTCCGAGGTACGAGCAGCCCGTTTTAAAATGCAGGCAGCCCAGCACCGGTGCGCAGACGACGGTATAGCCCAGGGGCTCGGCAATATTGGTCAGCTGCTCCACTCCGCTTTTATTGGTGCGGCTCGAAAGGCCAACGGGCGATACCGGGCCACGACCTGGGAAAAGCTTTGAACCTCGCTATGGCGAGCGGGAGTGCCCATGCGGGTCATGATAGCGACTTCGTCCAGAATCACAGCGGGGTCCTCGACAAAAACGCCGTCGGGCATCTGGTCCGGACAAGGGAGGGCAACAACTTGAACGCCATGGCGGGCCAACGCCTGCTGGTAGGCCGCGTGCTGAGTGCGAGCCAGGGTCACATCGATCGGCTTTCGGGCGATGAAAGTCAGCTCGCAGTTGTTGATTTCGGGTGGGACGTCACGAGTCAGTGCGATGGGCATGGTGCTATCGATGCTACCATCACGCGGCTGTGTTGCGAACGGGGAAGTCTTTTTGTGAGCGCTGCACGGCCTGGGGTTTGGAGTCCAGTTTGGAGTTTGGAGTCGGTTTGGAGTTAGGAGTACTGCTTCAGTCGGTTTGCGGTCCGGGTTCAGTTTATCGAAACCGAAACTCCAAACCGGACCGATAAACCGAGCCTCGAAGTTAATTCAAGGCCCCAGCCCACCAACCCAGTCTTACTGTTTTTCGTAGACCAGGTTCGGCGTATCCGAGCCGACCATCTTGGCAGCGCCATTGAGCTGAATGACATACCCCGTCCGCTGGTTCAAGCCAGGGCTGAGCTGCGTAATCACGCCCGTGCTCTGGTCCTGAATGCCCGTGACCGTGTAGACGGTCTCAAGGCCTTTGTAGCTCCAGCCGTTGGTATCATCCTGAGGAACAGCCGCGCCGTTCTTCGTGAGCTGAATCGAGGAGACGACCGGCTGATCGGTCAGCACCAGATTCGAGTAGATGTAGCTCTGCTTGACGATATTCAAGTTGGTCTGAATATCAGACAGGACGTTGGCCATCGCCGCCGAGTTGCAGATATTCGAAATCGGGTTGCCGAGACCATCGAACTTGGGAAGGCCCAGGATGTACTGGTTGATTCCGAAGTAGCTGTTACCCGAATAAGAAGTTCCGCAGTACGGGTCGTTGGTGGTGACGCCATACGAGGCGACCGCGTAAAAACGCACCAGCTTGGCCGTGCCTTTGAGGCCGATGAGCTGGTTGGCGTACATTTGCAAGTTCGACGAGCCCGCGCCGCTGATGTTGCCGTACTGGTCCGACACGGTGATGTCGTAGCCGTTCGTCATGACGATAACGGCAAGCAAGGCGTCCTGGCGCAGAAAGTTCGTGTACGTGTCGTTCTGGGCGTTGGCCAGCGCGCTGTACGTATTCGAAAACGTGTTGTCGCCGTTGCCGGTCTGAAACACGCTCTGCAGAATCGGAAAGTTATTGAGGTTGGTCGTCGCGCGGTCCGAGGGCACGATGCCCGAGGCTGCTACAGTGGTGCCATCGGGCAGCACGTTGGTGTTGTAGTCGCCGTTGACGAGCACGGGGTTGCCTACGCTGCGGGGAGTGTTGGCTGGGTAGTAAACCGGCGAGCGGCCGACGTGGTAGTCCCAGTATTGGCCCTGGAGGCCCGAAACGAAGCCCGAGAGCTGGCTCTGTACCGTCGAGAAAACGCTGTTAATCGAGCCCGTGTTGTCGGGCACCATGAGAATGTCCACCTTCGCCGGCAGGTACCGAAAGCCAACCGCGCTGGCGCTGGCCGTGAACTGCTCTTTTACGAACTGCTGTTTGGCGCAGCCTGAGAACGCCCCGGCGAACCCGGCGATCATCATGGCAACTGCAGATGCGCGCAAACAAGTCTCAACAGAACTCTGGTATGGCTTCAACATAAACTACTTCCTCGGGCCATAGTAGAGCAATGCCCGTGCCAGAGCGGCGGGGGCTTGATTTCAAGCAGGATGTGCGGGGCGGAGTTTCGATTGCGGGCAGGGGCCGGTACAGGTGTCAATTTGTTAGACAGCGACTTCGGCGCGCGAAACTTGCCTATAATTGACTATAACACTTTGCGTCATTTTATGGTATAAATCCCTCCGTTAGTTTTAATGGAGGCTTCTATGTTGCGCCCTGTTGCTGGTTCTCTCTCGTTGCTGTTGTTCGGCGTCACGCTCGCTTCGGTTGCTGCTTTTGCGCAACAGACCCAACAGACACAAGGCAAGCATGATCCCTGGGATCAGCAGATATTCAATAATACGGTTGCAGGAAGTCCTACTGTGAGCGGCCCCACAGACCAGTACCCCGATCCCACGAATCCGCCAGTGCCACCGGGCTCGACACCAAACGGCGACATTAAAGACCCCGGCCTCATGATTACGCCCGCCCCTCAATATGAGATTCAGGGTGGCTATGCTTCGACTGCCGACAACGGCGGGTATAATAATGGTGGCGGCGTAGGCGTGGTGATGTTCATGGATGGAGGCAGGACCGGCATTCAGGTTGGCGCGCAGGTGGCCGGCACGCAAGGCGGTATTTTCGCTTACGCGCAAGGCAACGCCAAAATCCAATATCGCATGCCCATCGACAAGGGCCACATCATCTGGGGCGGCGTGGGCCTGGACATCGCCGGCCGTGGCGCAGTCGACCCGCGTATCGATTCTTACCTGAAAGTTCAGCTGCCCGTGGCCTTCATTGGAACGATGTTCACGATCGGCGACAAGTGCATCGTGCATCTGTTCGCAAAGGCGGCCTTTGGCGTGTTCGACAACCGTGCGCAGTCCGAGAAAAAATGGGGAGCCAACCTGGATGACTTCGTCAAGCCGGCAGCAGGCGCTGAGGCCATGCTGGCATGCGGAAGCGTACGCGTGCAGGCTGATTACGAGCACGTGTTTGACTTTGGCAAAGCTGGTGACACCGACCATGCCACGCTGGACTTCTCGCAGGTCTTCCCCGTGAACAGCGACGGGACCGTGCAGCTGGGTTACTTCCTGAAGGGCGACTACACGCGCGAAGGCGCGCTTTCCGGCGCGGCCGCAGGAGATTCCCGGGCCGATAACCGCAACATCGGATCCTTCTTCGGTGGCCTTGAAGTTCGCTTCGGGGCCAGCGGCAAGAAACCCTGAGCTGGTTGCCGGTATCTACCGGGAACCACTTTCTGAAAGCTTTTTCAGGCCCCAGGCCGAGACCAGGCGCCGGACCATGGCGCCGGCCAAAAGCTCATTGCCGGGGTTGGTGCGCACATGGATGGGGTCGACGTAAAGAGCGCCCCGGTAGCTCTTGAACGCGTCAAGCAAGGGGAAAACCGGAAGGCCCGAGCGACGAAACACCAGCATTCCCGTGACCATTTCACGATAGAGAGGGCCATAGGCCAGGTCACCCACGACGGCGCGCTCGGCGGGAGTGAGTTGCTTGTCGAAGGCAGGAACGGGCTGAAAAAAGAACGCTGCTTTCATCTGGCGGTGTTTGGCAATCGCGTCGATCGCGCCCAGGTACTTCGCATACTGTTCCCTGAAAAAGCTTTTGCGCTCTTCCGCCCCAAGCTCTGGCGGCAAGCCGGGTATGGCCGAGGCCACAATCTCCTGGCCATGGCGGGCAGCCTCGTCGACCAGGGCCACCAGGCCATAGGCCAGGGCAAACCCGGTATAAGAGCGTGACATCGGAAAATGATCGCGGGCAAAAGCGTAAAACTCATGGGATGCCTTTTGCGCCAGCATTTGCCGGTAGTCGCCATAGCCTGCAGCCTGCAGCTCGTCCCAGATGCGGGCGGGCGCCTCAATTCGATTGTCGCTGCCATAGTTACCCAATTCGTTATAACCCTCCAACCCTATTACCGCGTCAGCAAGGTCATGCAGCAGCAAAAACGAAATGGCCTGCATGGGCTGCGCCCCGGCCGCAATGGCGCCGTTGATGACTTCGAAGGGTTTTCCAGTGGGTGAACGATAGGACGCGTTGAGCAGGGTTTCGAGCGCGGGCGGGTGCCCAGGCCGGCTTTCCATGAACTGTTCGGCTACCGAGCCACCCACGACCAGCACGACGTAAGCTGCCGGGTTTTTGCGCAAGGGCAATTCGGGTCCTGCCAGCCCGAAGGCATTGATGTTGGGGCGCCTGCAATGCTCAGCGTGGTGATGCGCGGGCGTGGCCAGGTAGGAATGAAAAAACGTTTCCGGCGACTCGAGGCGCCCCAGCCTGAGCCGAATCAGGGTGAGCGAGAAAAGTTCGACGAGCGCAACCGCGCTCAGCGCGGTAAGGGCCACGAAGAGCCACGGCTTTAAAAGAGGAACGAATCTTTTTCTCTCCACGGTAGTCATAGTACACTTTAAACGCAATAACGAGAATTGAGCTCAGCTGTCGGAATGGATGTAGCGTTCAATCGCGCGTCGCGCTTCATCCGTAATTTTTCGGAAGCGAAACGAAAATCCCCGGCCGTCTTCCAGCACTCGGACAATTTCACCCTCGGCGACAAACCCCTTAACCTTGGTGGGGTCGCCCGGGCTGACGTTCAGCTTGATCATCGAGCCCACGGGCCCCGGAATGCGATCGGTCAAAACCTGCATTCCACCCACCGAAATATCCCGGCAAACGGCAATAATGACGTCCTTGTCATTATGTAAAAACAGACGCGCCACCAGCGGCCGGCGGGGTGCGCGGCGCTTGTTGCTCGCATCAAAGCCGGCATCGGAATTCATGCGCGCGCCGATAGTGCGTTCAATGCTTTCTTTGGTGCGCTCAACGCTGTCTCGGGTGGGCTCGATACTATCTCGGGTACGTTCAATCCTTCCAGTCTTGCCGCGGCCCTTTTTCTTGAAAACCCGGGGCTCGCTGCCGCGGGTGTCGTCGCTGTTTTCCAGGTCGGGCATCGGGGCGGGGGGCGCCATGAATTTGGAAAATTCCTCGATCTCTGACAGGCGCTTCCAGTTGGGCCAGCCTGGCATCCAAAGATACGCCGACCTTCCCAGCTTGTGGCTCTTCAGCACGTGCACCAGCTCGGCCTTCGAAAACGGGCCGTACTGCGAGCTGTTGAAGTACAGGTAATAGTTTTTCGTTTCGCCATCGCCCGTGGCCTGGGGGGCCGAGCTTTTCTTTTTGCCTTCGAGCTTTTCGCGAATGTGATTGATACTGGCCGTGGTGGGCTTCTGGGGAACCAGAACCGCGAACTCGCGGTCATCGCAAACGCGCTTCCAGTCGTTCCAGCCCTCGCGCCAGAAATAGTGCAGCAGGCCAGCTTCGCCCGTTTTGAACTTGTCGTAGACCTCTTGCGCGGTCAGCGGTCCCACCGCCCGGCCTTTGAGGGCCAGAAAGAACTTCTCGTCAGTATTGTCGAAGAGAAATGGGCTGGTGTTTTCCATACGGCTATTTTCACTTGGATTGCTTTGGGTTTCAAGCTCAGGCTGCCCAGGTCCGTTGCTTTTGTAACTTGCCAATGTTAGCTCAAATGAATGTTGCATTCAGATTCGTTACTCATTACATCTGGAGCCACCAGTACGGGCTCCGCCAACCCGAAAACGGACGTGCCGCTGTTTGTCGATTGCTGGCAGGGCAAGGAAGGAGCCGGACGCATTTTACTTGTAGTCCATGGCATGGG
>JACQAW010000030.1 GCA_016194725.1 Deltaproteobacteria bacterium | reverse complement strand
GACAGAAGCTGCGTGGCATGGTAGAAATGACCTTTCTGCGCGGGAATAAAATTTATCAGGACGGACGGTTTTTAATGCCGGCGTCAGGAGGACGGGTATGACGGTTTCATTTGCGGAGTTGCTTGATCTTGCGGCCGAGGGATTTGGCGGCGTGGCAGTAAGCGCGAACGACGAGTTCTTCGCAAGCCGTGGAAATTTGCTGAAGCCCGGACGCGGCGAATTCATCGCCGGCAAGTATACCGAGTACGGCAAGTGGATGGATGGCTGGGAAACAAGGCGGCGGCGCACGCCCGGTTTTGACTGGTGCATCATCAAGCTGGGAATGGCCGGAGTCATTCGCGGTGTAGACGTCGATACGAACCATTTTATCGGCAATTATCCGGAATACTGCTCAATCGAGGCGTCGAGCGACGAAAAGAGCTGGGTGGAAATTTTACCCAAATCACTGCTCCAGGGCGGCTCACGCAACCTTTTCCCCATTGTAGACGAAGCCCGTTTTACCCATGTGCGTCTGAACATTTACCCCGATGGCGGCGTGGCGCGTTTTAGGGTGCACGGCGAAGTTCGTCCCGACTGGAAAAGTTTGATGCAGGCCCAGCAGCCCGTTGACCTTGCGGCGGCCGAACACGGGGGCAAGGTGGTGGCCTGCAACGACAATTTTTTCGGGCCCAAGGATAATCTCATCATGCCGGGGCGCGCGATACATATGGGCGACGGCTGGGAAACGCGCCGCAAGCGTCGTGCGGGATATGATTGGATCGTCGTAAAGCTTGGAGCAGCCGGGGCGATTAACAAGATCGAGGTGGATACGAACCATTTCAAGGGAAATTACCCGGACATGTGTTCAATTGACGGAGCAGTGCTTGCTGACGACCGGCTACTCCCGACTGATTTTTTCGATCGCACCGATCTGGGCTGGGAGGAAATTCTGCCGCGCGTGAAGCTCGAGGCCCACACGAGGCATTTTTTTGAAAAAGAGCTCAAGGCGAAAAAGAAATACACGCACGTGCGCCTGAATATTTATCCCGACGGCGGAGTAAGCAGGTTGCGGATACATGGAACGCCCGATGTCCGAGCTTGACGGGCTGAATACGCTGACGCCCGATGAAGCCAAGGTTGCATTTGAACGTTGCTGCGGCTCGAAGCGCTGGGTTGACAGAATGACCGCAAGTCGGCCCTTTCCCACGCCTGCCGCTCTTTACGAGGCAGCCGATCGCATTTGGGGCGAATTAAGCGAGGACGATTTTCGCGAGGCATTCACGCATCACCCTAAAATAGGGGCCAAAGGCCTGCGGGACCGCTGGGCTTCGAACGAACAAAAAGGCGTCCATGGCGCCTCGCCGGAAACCATCGAGGGGCTTGCCTCGGGCAACACCGAATACGAGCGCAAGTTCGGCTATATTTTTCTGATTTGCGCGACAGGCAAAACCGCTGACGAGATGCTTGCCCTATTGAGAAAACGAATGAACAATGATGCTCACACCGAGATTCGCGTGGCCGCCGCCGAACAGGGCCAGATCACGCGACTGCGTCTGGAAAAATTACTGCGAGCGGAAAAGATATGACGAACGCCGTTAGGAGCCCGATAACCACCCACGTTCTTGACCTGAGTCGCGGCAAGCCCGCCGCGGGAATTCCCGTTCTGCTGGAGCTGGGTTTGGTGAGCGGGGACCCCGATGCGCAGCTGTGGAAGCCGATAGGAAAAGGTGAAACCGATTCCGATGGCAGGGTGGCGACACTGCTGCCGCCGGGATCGCCGATTGCCGAAAGTACCTATCGTCTTACGTTTCAAACGGCGGCATATTTCAAAAAGCATGGCGTGAGCGGTTTTTATCCGTACGTGCAAATCGTATTCGATGCGGCAGACGCCTCGCAGCATTACCACGTACCTTTATTGTTGAGCCCTCACGGATATTCAACGTACCGGGGAAGCTAGACCGTACGTTGCGTGGTCAGTTGCCGAGCAACCGGGCCTTGGAAAGGCGAAACTCGTCATCGGTCAGCGCGCCTTTTTGGCGCAAATTATCGAGCTTCTCGATCTGGGTGGCCAGGTCATTGGCTGGCTCCCTGGCGGTAAGGGATTTGGCCATGCCGCCGTGGATAAGGCCGGCGAGTATGGAAGCGACTTTGATGACATTGCGTTTTGGTATACTGGATATCTTTTTGCTGCCAGAGGAAGTGGCTACTTCAATTTCGCCGAAGAAAAAGCCGGTCTTCTGCGAAATGGAGCTGATCTTGTTCAGGGGCATGTCGACCTGCTTGAGGCCGTAAAGCATTCCCTTGTCCAGGAACAGGATGCGAATATTACTGACTACGATGATCCAGGTGTGGCCATCGAAAAAGCCACTCGTGACGGCATGCACGACCTCGCCTTCGGTAAGTACATGGTGCAGACATGAAATTTCGCGGCTGGTGAAGAAGCGATGGAAGTCGCCCAGCGCGGTAAGTTGTCGCGCGACAGTTTGTTTATCTACCGACATGCCGTAATGTTACAGGAGTCGGGCATTAATGCCACCTGCCCCGGCCCCACCACGTAGCCGTTTTTTCCCCGCGACATTCGCGGGGCGGGTCATTATAGTGCAAAACCATGGAACCTTGGGCCCGATGACGACGAGTCATACGCACGATTACATAGCCGACGACCGTCATCTGGCGGGTAACGAACGCAAGACTCTTATGGTGGTCATTATTACGGCCACGATGATGGTGCTGGAAATCGTCGTGGGCTACCTGAGCTCCTCCATGGCCTTGTTCGCCGACGGCTGGCATATGGCCTCGCATGCCACCGCGCTTTTTATCGCGTTCATGGCCTACCGGCTTGCCCGGTCGCGCGACGCCAGTGATCGATTTTCGTTCGGGGCCGGCAAATTCATTCCGTTGGGGGGGTATACCAGCGCCGTCATTCTGGGAATGATCGCCGTTCTGATGTTCATCGAGTCGGCGCGCCGGCTGCTGGCTCCGGTTCCAATCGAGTTCAACGAGGCCATCGCAGTTGCCGCCGTCGGGCTGCTGGTAAATATAATCAGCGCGGTGATCTTGGGGGCCGGGAACCACGACCACCACGAAAATAACGAGCACCATGAGCATGGAGCTCGCCACGATCACGCCGGGCACCACCATCACGACCATAATATGCAGAGCGCTTACATTCACGTGCTGGCCGACGCCGTCACCTCGGTACTCGCGATCGGGGCGCTCGTTTTGGGAAAGATCTATTCTGTTTTTTGGCTGGATGCACTGGTGGGGATGGTGGGCTCGGTTGTAATCCTGAACTGGGGATTCACCCTTGCACGAAATACGGCCTGGGAGCTGCTGGACGGGCATGCAAAATCGGTTGATCGCCAGAAGTTGAAAAGTTTGATCGAAACGAACGATCTCGTCGTGGCTGATCTGCACATCTGGCGGATCGCCCCAAAGGCGATGGCCTGTGAAATCGTGGTGCTGACCAAAACCCGGTTCGGATCTGAATATTACCGGAAGCTGATTCCCAAGAACTACAACGTACGGCATCTGATCGTCGAAGAACGCGACCACGGCTCGAAGTAAAACCAGGCTCGAGGGAAAACCCTGGCTCGGCAAAGTCTTCCCCCGGTCCCCGGGTTTCTATTTGTGGCATAATTGAAGGGATGTTCGCCCAGTTAATCGTGATATTTTTGGCCGCCACTTCGGCCGCGGCCCTGACCCAGCGGCCCGGCAGCGCGTCCATTGGCAGCGGCGCGGATTCCTACGCGCCCACGAAATGCGAGTGGCTGGCCGTGGAGCTGAACGCCAACTATCGCGTGGGAAATATAAAGGGTGGCTACACCGCCCAGTTTTATTGCCGCAAACCGAGTACCATTTTCATGTCGTATAAATATCTGAACGAGAGCGACAAGGACGCTGCCTCGGCGGCGGCCGATGGAATTCGCGATTCGATATCGTCGGTGATGAAAGAGCGAAACTGGAAATGGGTCAAGGTCGAGGACGAAATCGTCAAAGGCGAGCCGCCAGTGGAGGCAGCGCCGGCTGTTGTTCCCAAACCGCGCAAGGCCATCAGGAAGCCCAAGCCGTCATCAGCTGACGATGAGAGCGCGACTGACGAGGCGGGCGAGGTGAAAGAAAACTCTGAAAATGAAGACGACCAGTCAGAAGAAGCCAAGCCGCCGGAGGAAGATGCCATTGAGGCCGAGATGCACAATTCGCCGTCGGAGCTCAGAAGTACGCCAGGCTCGTCCATCAAACCCATGGACGAGCCAAAGTCCAAATAGTTGAAATAGCTCGTTAAGCGCGGTTTTTCCGACTTCAGCAGTCGGATACATCTGACAAATATCTGACACTAGAATTCACGCACCATGCCATATTGTCAGCATATGAACAAAATCACTCTACTGTGCTTCCTGGCTCTTTCCTTGTGCACTTCACATGCAAACGCGGCGGTCACCCTGCTCGACAAGGACGAGTGGAAGATCTCCATGGGCGGCTTCGTCGAATTGGACTCCATTGTAGACAGCACTCGCAGCTTCACCGAAGTTGAAGGCAACTCGGCCGTCTCGCGCGACTCGGTTGCGGGCCAAACCGGACGCACGCAGTTTTCGATTCGAAACACTCGACTGGCGTTTAGCGTCGAGCCGCCAGAGTTCGAGAGCTGGAAAACCAAAGGCTACTTCGAGTTCGACTTGCTCGGCTTCGATCCTGCTCCGGGCACCACGAATACCGAAGCGGCATTTTTCAACAACCCTTCGTTTCGGGTGCGGCACACGTACTTGAGCGCCGAGCGCGAGGGTTGGCAGATTCTGGGCGGGCAGTACTGGAACATGTTGGGCTGGCAGCCTTATTACTTCATGCCCACGGTGCAGGTGGCTCCGATTACCGGCATGCTCTACGGCCGCACCGGCCAGATTCGCGTGACGAAGACTGTTACGATGGACAACAACAACACGATGCAGGCCGCTCTGGGCATCATGCGCCCGCCGCAACGGGACGCTTCGTTGCCTGGCCTCGAAGGGGGAATGAGAATTGCCTTTGGGAATCGCACTGCCGGATTCGCTGGCGGCTCCACCGCACCTCAGAAAAACCAGCCGCTGAGCTTTGGGCTGAGCGGTGCGGTTCGTGAGTTCGTAACTCCCCAGTCACCGCTGGCGCCTACCGGCGATCTTACGCACGTGCTGGGCTATGCCGGAGTCGCCGACGCCCTGATTCCCGTGATTGCTTCAAGCGACGGTAAAGACCCCTCCAATACCTTGGTTTTCGGCGGTGAGTTCACGACGGGCAAAGGCTATGGCGACCAGCTGGTGGGCTACACGGGTGGTTTGGGCAGCCCGCTCAACTCGATTGCGACCGCACCGGAAAAAAACATGAATCTCGATGCCGGCATTGGTGGCTTTGATTCGTCTGGGAACTTTCAGCTCGTGGACCTTCGCACCTTCAACGCTTATTTCCAGTATCACCTGCCGGGCACCTGCCGCACCTGGTTCAGCGGTGGTTACGGTCGGTTGTACTCGGACAACATCAACACCATGGTGGGAGCAACGGGCAAGACCTCAGCCGGAAATTTTCCCTATGACAAGGTCCAGACCTACTTCGCGAACTGGATGCATGACGTCACCAAACAGATTCGTGTCGGATTTGAATATGCATTCAGCCGCACCGAGTACGGCGACGCCTATGTCGCTCACAACAACAGATACCAGCTTTCGGCTTTTTTTATCTTCTAAGGAGTACATATGAAGAAGACCCTGATCCTGTTCCTGATCATGACCGGCGCAGCCCAGGCTGCTAATCTCATCAACGGCGCTGGAGCCACGTTTCCGTTTCCGCTTTATTCGAAATGGTTTTCGGAATACCAGAAAATCGACGCCAACGTGCAAATTAACTACCAGTCGATCGGCAGCGGCGGCGGCATTCGCCAGTTCATGGAAAAGACGGTTGATTTCGGCGCATCTGATTCCCCGATGTCCGACGAACAGCTTGCGAAGGCTTCGGTACCCATCGATCACATTCCCACCGTGCTGGGCGCGGTGGTTCTGACTTACAACGTTCCCGGTGTTGAAAAAGGCCTGAAGCTGAGCGGCGACGTTATTGCCGATATCTTTCTCGGAAAAATCGCGAAGTGGGATGACGCGCGGATTGCGAAGCTGAATCCGGGCACGAAGCTTACGGGTGACGTGCTGGTGGTTCATCGTTCGGACGGCAGCGGCACGAGCGGCATTTTCACCGATTATCTTTCGAAGGTCAGCGCGGACTGGAAGTCGAAGGTCGGTACCGGTACTGCAGTCAACTGGCCCGTGGGCCTTGGCGGCAAGGGTAACGAGGGCGTTTCGGGACTGGTAAAACAGACCCCAGGCAGCCTGGGTTACGTGGAGCTGATTTACGCGAAGAACAACAACATGGCCTACGCCACGCTCAAGAACAAGGCCGGCAAGTTCGCCGAGGCGAGCACGGGATCTGTTACCGCGGCTGCCGCAGGCGCCTTGAAAAACATGCCTGCTGACTTTCGTGTCTCCATCACCGACGCCGAAGGCAAGGATGCATATCCGATAAGCGGATTCACCTATCTGCTCGTCTGGACCAGGATGCCGAAGGAAAAAGGCGCGGACATCGTGAAATTCCTGAAATGGGCCGTGCAGGACGGACAGAAGTTCGCTGAACCGCTTTCGTACGCGCCATTGCCGAAAGCTTTGGTAACCAAGGTGTCGGCGAAGATCAACGGCATTGCGCTCGAGTAAGCGATTGGCGCGCAGTTGCAATCTCTAAGCGTTCACCAATCATCGGGGGCAGGGGTCAGAGTCGCTCCTGCCCAAGCTAAGGGTCGCCGGCGGGAGATTCACGCTGGCGACCGCTTTTTTGCATGGGCCTTGCGCGTTCCCGCCGTGGGGCTGGCGGTGCTGTTGCTTGCCATCGCATTTTTTCTATACCGGGCGGCGGCGCCGGCCCTTCATAAGCTGGGCTGGAGCTTTGTCTACTCATCGGTTTGGGATCCGGTTCAGGATATTTTCGGCGCTTTGCCCGTAGTATACGGCACCGTGGTGTCTTCGTTCATCGCCATTATTATCGCGACTCCCCTGAGCATCGGCGTAGCGCTTTTTTTGACCGAGATCGCCCCACGACGCGTTGGCCGCGTGGTCGGCTTCCTGATCGAAATGCTGGCCGCGATTCCCAGCGTCGTATACGGGCTTTGGGGAATTTTCGTGCTTGCTCCCTGGCTGCGCACGACGGTTGAACCGGGCCTCAAGACAGCTCTGGGCTTTCTGCCTTTTTTTCAGGGGCCGGCCTATGGCGTAGGCATGATGGCGGCCGGAATCATTCTGGCCATCATGATCACGCCGACGATCTCGAGCATTTCGCGCGAAATTTTCAGCGCCATTCCACAGCCCCAGCGCGAAGCAGCGCTGGGGCTGGGCGCTACCCGCTGGGAGATGATGCGGCTGGCGGTACTGCGCAGCTCGAAACGCGGAATTGCCGGTGCCGTGATATTGGGCCTGGGCCGCGCGTTGGGCGAGACCATGGCCGTAACCATGGTGATCGGCAACCGGCACGAGATTTCAGCGTCTTTCTTTGCTCCTTCCACCACCATGGCCAGCATCATCGCCAACGAATATTCCGAAGCCACGAGCGATATTCATATCGCGGCCCTGGTAGAAGTGGGTCTGCTGCTGTTTGCGGTAACCTTCATTATCAACAGCCTGGCCCGTTTGTTTGTTTCAAGAAGTGGAAATCGCTGATGAAGAGAAGATTTTCTGACTACGTTTTCAGAAGTTACCGCAAGCGCAAGTCGGTTAATGCCGCGATGGTTGCGGCATTGGTTGCCGCCGCGGTTATCGCGCTGATTCCGCTAGTCAGCGTTTTTGGTTATGTGCTGCAAAAAGGGCTGCCTGCCCTGAATGTCGCGTTCTTTACCGAATTGCCAAAACCCGTGGGTGAAACCGGCGGCGGCATGGCCAACGCATTGCTGGGTACCGTTACGCTCGTGTTTCTGGGCTCGCTGTTCGGCGTGCCGTGGGGCATAGCCACCGGGCTATATCTGTCTGAATATGGGCGTGGCAGGCTTGCGGGCGTGGTTCGGTTCAGCGCGGACATGCTGGCCAGCATTCCGTCCATCATCATCGGACTTTTCATTTATGCGCTGGTTGTCGTGACGATGAAGCGTTTTTCCGCCATCGCGGGCGGTCTCGCATTGGGTCTGCTGATGATACCCACGGTGGCTCGGAGCAGTGAGGAGTTGCTCAAGCTGGTACCCGAGCACATTCGCGAGGCCGGGCTCGCCTTGGGGTTACCGCGTTGGAAGGTGACTCTTTGGATTGTTTTGCGCGGCATTCGGGGGCCCATTACGACGGGCGTGATGCTGTCGATTGCTCGCGTGTCGGGTGAAACCGCTCCGTTGCTTTTTACCGCCTTTAGCAACCGATTTTGGCAGCGAGGCCTTGACCAGCCGATATCATCATTACCTGTACAAATTTACACGTACGCAATAAGCCCTTATGAAGACTGGCATCAGCAGGCCTGGGCCGGCGCTCTGATGCTGGTGATGCTTGTCTTTGCCATGAATCTTTTGACTCGACTTGCGCTGAGCAGCGCAGAAAGGGCCAGGAAATAAGTTATGAGCAAGATTCTTGAAGTCCGCGAGCTCAATGCGTGGTTCGGTGCCACCAAAGCCGTAAAGGGAATCGATCTGTCCTTTGAGGGCAATACGGTCACGGCAATCATTGGTCCTTCGGGATGCGGGAAGTCTACTTTCATCCGTTGCTTGAACCGGCTGCACGAAGAAGTGCCCGATGCTTCGGCGGAAGGCCACGTGCTTTTGAATGGCGACGACATTTATGGCAAAGATATCGACCCGGTCGCGATTCGCCGGAAAATCGGAATGGTGTTTCAGAAGCCCAATCCCTTTCCCTCCCTGTCGGTTTTCGACAACGTGGCGATAGGCTTGCGGCTTGCCGGCCTGCGTCGAGGGGCGATGCTCAAAGAAATCGTCGAAAAAAGCCTGCACTTGTCGGCACTTTGGGACGAGGTGAAGGACAAGCTGAATGCGCCAGGGACGAGCCTGTCGGGGGGCCAGCAGCAGCGGTTGTGCATTGCGCGCGCTCTTGCCGTGGAGCCCTCTGTACTATTGATGGACGAGCCTACGAGCGCGCTCGACCCGATCTCGACCGCAAAAATCGAAGAACTCGTGACAGAGCTGAAAAAAACCGTAACGATAGTGATTGTGACGCACAATATGCAGCAGGCGGCACGTATTTCAGATTCCACGGCGTTTTTTCTGCTCGGCGATATGGTCGAGTACGGTGAGACATCCAAGATCTTTACTGCTCCTAAAGATGCCAGAACCGAACGCTACATCACCGGGAGGTTTGGTTAATGGAACGGCACTTCGATGCTTCTTTGCGGGAACTGAAAGAGCAGCTGGTCAGCATGGCGGGGCTGGTGGAGCTGGCGATTGAAGCGGCCACTGAAGCCCTGCAAAAGCGTGACCGCGAAAAAATAGCGCTGGTTCACGATATCGAGCGGCGCGTGAACGCCGCGCATATCGCGGTGGATAATTCCTGCGTGAAACTTCTGGCGTTGCAGCAGCCGTTGGCGGCCGACTTGCGGCTTATCGTGGCCACGATCAAGATCAACACCGATCTGGAACGAATGGGCGACCAGGCGGTGAATATAGCCCACAATACGGAACGCTATATTCAAGGTGAGCCGCTCAAGCCCTTGATCGATTTGCCCAGGATGTTTGACGAGGTACGCGTGATGGTGCGCGAGACTCTCGACTCTTTCGTGCGCACCGACGCTGCGCTTGCGCGTGAAGTGCTGAGGCGCGACGACATTGTGGACGGGCTGAAGAACAAGATTTTTCGCGATGTCCTTGACCACGTCAAGGCCAGGCCCGAGCACATCGAACAGGGGTTGAACCTGATTCTGGTGGCGCGCAATCTGGAACGCATCGGCGATCACGCCACGAACATTGCCGAAGACGTGATTTTCGCGATTACGGGCGAAGACATTCGCCATTCCGCGCGTGTTGAGACAATAAAGGGAGCGTTGACATGAGCATTGCACATCCTGCCAAAATTCTAGTAGTCGAAGATGAAAGAGACGTGAAGGATCTCATGATGCTGCACCTGAAACGGGAGGGGCATGAGGCCACCGGCGTGGAAAACGGTGAAGAGGCGCTCAAGCTTCTTGGCGCCAACAAGTACGACCTTGCGATTCTGGACTGGATGCTGCCCGGCATGTCGGGGCTGGATATCTGCAAGAAGATCGCGGGCAAGTTGCCGGTGCTGATGGTAACCGCTCGTGCCGATACGACCGATATCGTGCTGGGCCTGGAAATGGGCGCGGATGATTACATCACGAAGCCTTTTGAAATTCCTGTCTTCGTGGCGCGGGTGCGCGCCTTGATTCGACGCGTAAACGTGGTGACGGAACCCGTGTCGGAGCGCTACAACGTTGGCGGGCTGCGGGTGAATCTTGATGAGCACAAAGTCTGGTGCAAGGACGAGGAAACCAAGCTTACGCTTTCGGAGTTCAAGCTGCTGGTGGCCCTGCTGGACAATCGTGGCCGCGTTCTTTCGCGCGACAAGCTGATCGACTGCGTGCAAGGCGAAGGAATCGTGGTCAGCGACCGGACGGTCGATACCCATGTATTCGGACTGCGTAAAAAACTTGGCGAGTGTTCCGAGATCGTGGAAACAATTCGAGGCGTAGGCTATCGTATCAAGGCATGATACGGGCGCATTTTCCCTGGCGGCTATTTTCGCGAATCGTCCTTATTCAGGCGGTTCTTGTACTGGTTGCCCTGACGGCGTCGGCTGTTGCCGCGCGCTATTTTTTCAAGCGGCAGTTCATCGCACAGGTCGAAAGCCAGCTGCACGTCACGCTTGACGTTCTGGCCCGGGATATTCCGAAGACTTCCGATGCCGCGTGGTGCGACGCACATTCCTCGGTGGGGCCATCGGAAAATTCTTTGCGTCTTACGATTATCGATGACAGCGGCAAGGTGCTTTGCGATTCCCGCCACGAAGCAAAGACGATGGGAAACCACAACGAGCGGCCCGAAGTGGTAGAGGCGCGCAGCTCCGGTTTTGGACAAAGCCTGCGCCTGAGCGCGACGCTTGGGGAGTCGATGCTATATGGAGCGATAAGCCTGACCGATCGCCACGTTGTTCTTCGCGGGGCCATGCCGCTCGCGCAACTCTCGCGCAGCCTGCGCATATTCGACACGTCGCTCGCGATATTTTTAGTCGTCATCGCGGCCGTTATCGGGGGGCTGGCGGTGTGGGCGGCTCGCAGCCTGGTTTTCCCGATTGGGCGCCTGCTGCTCAAGGCGCGCAGCGTGCTGAGTATCAATGAGCTTTTGAGCGAGGAAGGTTCGGGCGAGGAGCCATTCGGCGAGCTGAGTGACCTGGAAACATCGCTCGACAGCATTCGTCGCGATCTGGAAGCCAAGGCGGAAAGATTGAATCTGCAGCGTGAGGAGCAGGCCACGCTGATGAGCGCCATTTCGGACTCGATTCTGGCGGTTGACCTTGAAGGCGCGCCGCTGTTTTACAACAGCCGCTTCATGGTCATGTTCGGCCGTGAAAAAGATCGTGATCGAAATTTCAGGCTCTGGGAAATGTTTCGTGATCCCGAAATCCTGGGCGCTTTTCGCACCGCGCTTAAAGAAGGGCTTTCGAACCTGGTAAACGCGATACCGTTCGAGCAGGAGAGTGGCAGGAAATTCTTTTCGATCTCGGTGTCGCCGCTTCGACGCACGTCGGGCGATATTTATGGTGCAGTGGGTATTTTTCACGACGTTACCGAGCTCAAGCTGGCCGAGCAGATTCGCATCGACTTCGTCGCAAACGTGTCGCATGAGCTTCGCACGCCATTGACCGCGATCAAGGGATATGCGGATACGCTTGGGCACGATATTGACCAGGGGCGGCCGCCTGAAAAAGAATTCATCGAGATCATCATGCGCAACACGTCACGTCTGATGAGCCTGATCAACGACCTGCTCGACCTGTCGTCGTTGGAATCGAATGTCGAGGATCTGCAGAAAACCTTGATTCATACGGATGAATTCACGAACCGCGTGCTCAATCAGATGAAGGGCGTTTTTGAAAAGAAAGGCCACAGTGTAACTATCGACTCGCAGTCGCCGACGGTACTGGCCGACCCAAGGCGCCTGGAGCAGGTGCTGGTGAATCTGCTCGATAACGCCGGAAAGTATACTCCGGCCGGCGGTAAAATCGCGGTGCATTGGGACGCTGGAGCCGCCAAGACCGAGGTACTGCTTAAGGTGGTCGACAGCGGCCCCGGAATTCCGACCAAACACCATGCGCGGCTGTTCGAACGGTTTTATCGCGTGGACAAAGCCCGTTCGCGGGAGCTGGGCGGCACGGGGCTGGGCCTTGCCATCGTGAAGCACATCATGCAACGTCACAGTGGGACGGTGTGGGTGGAAAGCACGCTGGGCCAAGGTTCGACGTTCGTGTGTAAATTTCCGGGTGGGGAGTGATAACGGTCAAATGAGAATCGCGATAATCGATTTGGGTACGAATTCGGTACGCTTTGACGTTCACCAGCTGGGGCCGGGGCGCCTGGTACGCACGCTTCATCGAGACAAGATCATGGTGCGGCTGGGCCAGGGCGTATTCACCCACGGCCAGCTTGATCCCGATGCCATCGAACGCACGGTGCACGCTTTTCATTCCTTCAAGAAAATCGCCGAAGAGCTGCGCGTGAACCGAATACTGGCGCTGGCCACGAGCGCCCTGCGCGAAGCAGGTGACAGCGCGAAGCTGGTTGCGAAGGTGCGCGCTTCGACAAAGATCGACGTTCGCGTGATTACAGGCCCCGAAGAGGCGAATCTTATCGCGCTGGGAATACTTTCGAACGAAAAGATTCCCAAGGGAAAAACCGCGCTGATCGATATCGGTGGTGGCAGCACCGAAATCACGATTACGCAGGACAAGAAAGTTCTGCATTCCGAGAGCTTTCCGCTGGGTACGGCTCGCCTTCAGCAAGTTTTTTTGAAAAAGAGCCCGCCATCCCATGACAGCATCGACCAGTTGCGCGCTTATATCCGGAAATTCATCGTCGTGAAGATGTACGAGGAAAAATGGCCGCGCGTGGCCGGTGCGATTGGCTCAAGCGGCACCATTCGCGCGTTGACCAAGATCGTGCGCAAGAATTCGGGCAAGAAAGTCCTGAAGCTCAAAGACCTGAGCTTGCTGGTTAAACGCATGAAGCGCATGAATACCACGCAGCTTTTGGGCATTCAGGGCATGGAATCCAAGCGTGTTGATATGATTTTGGCTGGCGCGGTGTTACTCGAGGAATGCATGCTGGCCTTGCGCATTGAGCAGGTCGCCGAAACGGAATTTTCGCTGCGTGACGGAATTCTGGAAGAGCAGATCGAGCTGGCGAAAAAGCACCTGACCTCGCGCATTGGTTTGCATCTTGATGACCTGATTGCAAAGGCTGAGACGTTTGGCGGGAATCGCAAGCATCTGTTCGCGGTGGTTTCGATGACGGAAGCCCTGTTTCGCAGCCTGGGCAAGCTTCACAAGCTCGATCGTGACTGGCGCTTGTATCTGGATGCCGCCGCGATTCTTCGCAACGTGGGCGAAGCGGTTTCGACTATTGGAAATCAGCAGCACTCCTATTACATCGTTAAAAACGCAAAATTCCCTTTCATCGAAGACTGGGAGTCGGAATTCGTGGCGTCACTTTGCCTGCATCACGAGCGGCACAAGATCAATTTGGACGACGTGCCCTTCGAAAACATGAAATCGAGGCGGCAGGCTTTTCTGAAATGCCTGGCCATGCTTTGGGTCATCGACGCGTTGGATGCGGACCCTAAATCGCCCACAATTATCAAACGGGCAAGTGTATCCAAGTCTATGGTACATATAGCTTTTTCGGGTGGAACCAGCACTGATCTCGAGGTCTTCCGAGTCGAACAGCGGAAAGCTTTTTTCAAGTCGGTGTTCAAGCGGTCGCTTGAAGTTGTACGGGTCTGACGGGACGAAAACCGAATAACTGACTAATTTGGTTTTATCTTCAAGATTAGTGTGTTATGGGTCTTTTACATGCTTTTCTCAAGAGTCCTCGGCATTGCCTTTGTTGCAGTTTTTCTTGGCCCCTTTGCGTACTGCGAGGGCGCGAAACATCTCTATCTTGTCGCCAAGCCCATAACTGTTCAGGCGAAGCTGGGGCCGGTGGCGAAGGCGGCCTATTACGTGCTGCCCGGTGTGGACTCGGCCGTTAAAGTAGGAATGCTTTACGCCAGCACGGGCCAGCCAATCCTGGCGATTGGATATGGTGTGTTTGAAGGTTCGAAGTCACTGCTGCAAACGCGTATCTTCAGCACGCTCGATCTTAGAGCACGTGCCTGGTTTGGCAGACGCGCTCCACTGCAGAAGCTCAAAAATACTCCCGGCGTGGAACGACTGATGATGCTGACCGCCGCCGACTTCAAATATCAAGGTTTGGTTGCGGACCGCGTGGAGGCCCAAAGCCTCATTTTTCTGGAATCCAGCGAGGCGATTGACCTGAAGCAGCCCTGGAATGAAGAGTTGGGCGACCTTGTCGAGATCGCGGATCTGGAAGCAACTCGCGTGCGGATGACGCTGGCAATCGATGGTGATCACGATCCGCTCGTCTGGAATACCAATCTTCAAGATGTTTTCGAACATGCGTCGATGCCTGAAGAGGTTGCGCATTCCTGGGAAGTGGCACTTGCGGCCCATGATACCGTGCAACCACTTTCGAAACAGCACGTGACGAAAGCCCACGAGGATCTGGTTGCCGTGAAGGCGACGTTGGTATTTTCAAATGGCACCGAGCAGGAGTTGGGCACTGTCATGCAAGCTGGCAACCTGCGCAAGTTACTGGGCCACGGGCTGATGAACAGGATTAAAACAATGTGGCGTGCTTTCTGGGGCATGCCCGATGCTCCCAAGAACCTGCCTGTTTCCAGCATCAAGTGCGAAAAGCTGCTTACCCGTCAATGAACTCAAAGCTCCTGAACGAGCCAGGTGAGTTTGACGTTGCCTTCGTCTTCTTCGATTTCAGCCCAAGCGCCCTTTTTCAGTTCCGCCTTGGCTCCCGTCAGCAGTTTTACAGCCACGGGCAGCCAATCGCCATGCGAGCAGGCCACTGTCAGCATCGGGCCTTCGTCGCGCCACCAGCGAATGAAGTCTTTCGCTTTTTGCTCCACATTGCCGTCTTCGTCCAGTGAGGCCATGATCTGAATCTTGCTTTCGTCGTCATGAACCAGCGGAGCCACGGTTTCGATGCAGCGGCGTTTGGGGCTGCTGACCACCAGCGCCTCTTCATCGGGATAGAGTTTGCGGAACCGCCGCTCGATGCGCGCCGCCTGCTTGCTGCCTTTTGAGCTCACGCCGTTGTCGACCTCGTGGCCAAGCGCCTTGCTGCGGTGGCCGTGACGAACAAGAATCAGAGTCTTATTCAAGTGGGGTTCCCTTATAGCCGATTTTCGCAAGCTCTTCGAAATGAAACTGCGAGCGAAGCGGCTTCTGGCCGGGGGCGGGAGCGGGTTTTCGCCAGACGCCCTCGGCCGTCAATTCCTGTGCTTTGGTAGTGTCGGCCAGGTAAGTGCCCAGCACGACCGATTCAAGATAACGGTAAAGGTCGTTGTCGTAAATGGGAAATGCCAGCTCGAGCCGCGAGAAAAAGTTGCGCGGCATCCAGTCAGCGCTGGAAAGATACATGACCTTGGAGCTCTCGAAATAGTAAATCCGGCTGTGTTCGAGAAAACGATCGATGATGCTGATGACGCGTATATCTTCACTCAGGCCCGCGACACCGGGTACGAGCGAGCAGGCGCCGCGGACGATGAGATCTATTTTCACGCCCGCCTGCGAGGCGCTGTATAATTTTTCGATCACCTCTTCATCGACCAGCGTATTCACCTTGCCGACGATGTGCGCGGGCTTGCCCAGCTTTGCCGCGGCCACTTCGGCTTCGATGAGCTGCAGGATCTTGCGGTGCAGTTTGGTCGGCGCCGGTACGAGCCGCTTGAACGACGTGGGCACTTCGCCCTTCCAGACGGAGTCAAAAAAATGGGCGGCGTCTTCGCCGATTTCCTGGTTCGCAGTAAGTACCGCCAG